>CAYMTH010000088.1:0-5877 GCA_964393235.1 uncultured Solibacteraceae bacterium
ATTTTTCGGAGAGGGTGTGGCGGAGTTGGGAGAGGGTGACGACGGCTTCCTGGGCGTGTTTTTCCGAGGCGTTGGTGAAGACGGTGAAGGGGGCGGCGCGGAAGGCGGTCCATTTTTCCGCGGCGAGGAGGGACGGCAGGAGGAGCAGCAGGCCGAGAGTGCGCTTCACAGGATTAGGATATCCCGCTACAATCCCGGTTATGGCCAAAACCATCTGGAACGCGGAAGACCGGCGCGCGGTGCTGGGACGGTTGGAGGGCTTGCGGGAAGACGCGCGGGCGCAGTGGGGGAAGATGACGGTGTCGCAGATGGTGCGGCATTGCGAGCTGGGGGTGTTGGCGGCGATGGGGGAGTACAAGGTGGCGCCGGTGGCGACGCCGTTCAAGTTCTGGCCGATGTCGAAGCTGATTATCCACTGGCTGCCGTGGCCGAAGGGCGCGCCGACGGCGGAGGAGTTGCTGGTAAAAGAAGACGGCGATTTGCGGGCGCGGGTGGTGGCGCTGCGGGCGACGGTGGAGCGGTTTGTGTCGCGAGGGCGAGAGCAGAAGCTGGAAGACCACGCGGCGTTCGGGAGGATATCGGCGGATGATTGGGGGGCGCTGGTGTGGCGCCACCTGGATCATCATCTGCGGCAGTTCGGGGCTTAGGCCTTTTTCTTCTTCTTGGCGGCGGGGTTCGCAGGGGCCCAGGACTGCCAGGGGAGGACGTTTGCGCGCTGGGCCCAGGCTTCCCATTTGGCGGACATCATTTCGACGCGGGCGGTTTCGCGGGCGGCGAGGTTGTTGAGCTCGGTGCGGTCGTTGTCGATGTCGTAGAGTTCCCAGGGCTGGCCGTGGCGGCGGACGAGCTTCCACTGGGCCATGCGGATGGCCTGGTTGCCTTCGTGCTCCCAGTAGATCGCCTCGTGGCCGGGGCGCTTTTTGCCTTCGAAGATGGGCGTGAGGGGCTTGCCTTCGAGGGGGGTGATCTTTTCGCCCTGGAATTCGGCGGGGTATTTGGCGCCGGCGACGTCGACGCAGGTGGCCATGATGTCGATGAGGTGGCCGGGCTGGTCGGTGAAGGTGTTCTTGTTTTTGACGACCTTCGGCCAGTGGACGATCAGCGGGCTGGAGATGCCGCCTTCGTGAACATAGTGCTTGTAGAGGCGGAAGGGGGTGTTGGAGGCGTGGGCCCATTCGGGGCCGTAGGACTGGTAGGTGTCCTCGGAGCCGGGCATGACGGACGGGTCGTTGCCGACGCGGACGGGGCGGCCGTCGAGGGTTTTGACGGGGCGGGCGGAGGTGTTGGCGTTGGGATTGGGATCGGGCTTGGCCATGCCTTCGGCGCAGCCGCCGTTGTCGGCGAGGAAGAGGATGAGGGTGTTGTCGAGCTGGTTTTTGGCCTTGAGGGCGGCGACGATTTTGCCGACGGCCTGATCGAGGTGGTCGACCATGGCGGAATAGACGGCCATGCGGCGGACGTGCCATTCCTTGTTGGGGATGTCGTTCCAGCTGGGGATTTCGGGGTCGCGGGGGGAGAGTTCCCACTTGGATTTGACGACGCCCATGCGCTTCTGGCGGGCGTGGCGTTCGACGCGGAGGGCGTCCCAGCCGGCTTTGTAGCGGGTGGCGTACTTCTGGATGGTCGCTTCGGGGGCGTGCATGGGCCAGTGGGGCGCGGTGAAGGCGACGTAGAGGAAGAGGGGGGCGGCGGGGCCGGCGAGCTCCTCGATGTAGCGGGCGGCGTTGGCGCCGATTTCGTCGGTGTAGTAGAAGCCGGGCTTGTCGGGCTTGATGGGGGTGTTGTCGCGGGTGAGGGTGGCGGGGTCGAAGAAGCTGCCGGCGCCGGCGATGGTGCCGAAGAACTTTTCGAAGCCGCGCTGGAGGGGCCAGTTGTGGTTGTCGGCGGTTTGCGGAGTGACGTGCCACTTGCCGGTCATGGCGGTGCGGTAACCGGCGGCGCGGAGAACTTCGGCGATGGTGACGGAGGTGCGGTTGAGATCGCCGCGGTAGCCGGGGCGGCCGTAGTCGTTCATCATGTGGCCGATGCCGGCCTGGTGGGGGTAGAGGCCGGTGAGGAGGGAGGCGCGGGTGGGGCAGCAGCGGGCGGTGTTGTAGAACTGGGAGAAGCGGAGGCCGTAGCGGGCGAGGGCGTCGAGGTTGGGGGTGGGGATTTCGGAGCCGTAGGGGCCGATGTCGGAGAAGCCGAGGTCATCGGCCATCATGAGGATGATGTTGGGGCGGGGGGAGGAGGGGGCGGCGGACAGGGCGGCCGGCGCGGCGAGGGCGGCGCGCAAGAAATCGCGGCGATTCATGAGGCTCAGTATATGCAATCAGGCGCGGAAGGGGGCGAAGAGTTCGGTGGTGAAGTAGCGTTCCATGCGGTCGGGGAAGACGGTGACGACGCGGGCGGCGGGGCCGAGTTTCGCGGCGATGCGGCGGGCGGCGAAATAGTTGAGACCGGAGCTGGGGCCGACGGGGAAACCGCGGGCGATGAGCTGGCGGGTGGTCTGGATGGCGTCGTCGTCGTTGACCTCGATGGTTTCGAGGTCGGGCATGTCGGCGGGGCGGAAGATCTTCGAGACGCTGTCGACGACGCCGGGGATGCGGGCCGAGAAGGAGCAGCACTCGACTTCGGCGGCGCCATCGAGATGGATGGGGCGGGCGAGGACGGGGCGGACGGGGGAGCCGGTGTCGCGGAGGCCCTGGTAAATGCCGACGAGCGTTCCGCCGGTGCCGACGCCGCTGACGACGGCGTCGACGGCGCCGCCGGGGATCTGCTCGGCGATCTCGCGGGCGGTGGCGGAGGCGTGGGCGGCGGCGTTTTCGGGGTTTTCAAACTGGCGGGGGAGGAAGCAGCCCTCTTCGGCGGCGAGGCGTTCGGATTCGCGGATGGCGCCGTGGATGCCGTCCTCTTTGGGAGTGAAGCGGACGGCGCCGCCGTAGGCGCGGATCATGAGGACGCGTTCGTTGGAGACGCCTTCGGGCATGGCGGCGACGAAGCGGAGGCCGAGCTGGGCGCAGGCGAGGGCCATGGCGATAGAGGTGGAGCCGGAGGAGGCTTCGACGACGGTGCCGCCGGGCTGGAGGCGTCCTTCGCGCCAGGCTTTGCCGAGGATGTAGCGGGCGATGCGGTCCTTGGTGGAGCCGGAGGGATTGAGAAATTCGAGCTTGCACCAGATGGGGGTATCGCCGGGTTGTAGCGCTACGGGGGCGAGGGGCGTAGGGGCGAGACTGTGGAGATAGAAGTTCGAATCAGGCAAACGACGGATCACATTTGCTAGGGTAGCCCCCTAATAGACAAAATGTCCGGAAGCATGGCATTCTGGCGGCGATGAGAGGCAGAAGGCGCAGCAAGGGTATCGCCATGGCCGGAACCGCACTGATCGGACTGGGCCTGGTGCAGTTGGGCGGGATCGTGTATTTCTGCGCGCAGGGCAGGATGGAAGACGTGGTGAGCCCGGTGACGGCGGCGGCGATGGGCTGGCCGGTGGCGGCGCTGCTGGTGTATCTGGGCGGGCGGATGAGGAGAGCGGAGAGCTGGACACGCTAGAGAGCGTGTGTGGACTCTGATTCTGCTGGGGCTGGCGCTGGAGGTTAGCGCGGGCGTGTGCGCGTGGCGGCAGCCGGTGCGGACGTATCCGAACACGCTGTACTGGCAGGCGATGCTGGTGGTGATGGCCGGGGCGGGGTGGCTGGCCGGGGCGGGGTTCGTGCTGCCGTTGGCGATGGCGTGGTGGCTGGGGCGGGGGCGGCGGCGGTGGCGGGGATGTGGGTGGGAGCGGGGTCGCGGTGGGTGACGGTTGGGGTTGGGATTGCGCTGCCGGTAGCGATGGCGGTGTGGCTCGCGCGGGGGCGATAGATGGTAGGCTGTTGCCAATATGATTTCGCGGCGAAGTCTATTGGCGGCGGCGCTGGCGCCGGGACGGTTGATTATCGATACGCACCTGGAGGTGTGGACGGACGATCCGCGGTTTCCGTTCGCGCATCCGGAACGGCCGGATTTGAAACGAGTGCCGGTGCAGGCGCCGATCGAGAACCAGGTGGAGCAGATGAAGGACTTCGGGCTGCGGTACGCGGTGCTGATCACGCCGCGGTACTTCGGCTGGGACAACTCGTACACGTCGTACTCGCTGCACCGGTATCCGGACAAGTTCGTGGCGCACGGGTTGATCAACCCGCTGGACCCGAAAGTGCATGAGCGACTGCGGTTCTGGGTGAAGGAGCACGGGTTTCAGGGGGTGCGGTTCAGCCCGATCTACCATCCGAAGGCGACGTGGCTGAACTCGAAAGAGCACTACCCGCTGTGGCAGGAGGCGGAGCGGTTGGGGGCGGTGTTCAACTACTACATCCTGCCGCACCAGATGCCGATGCTCGAGGAGATGTGCGGGCGGTTTCCGGGGGTGAAGATCGTCATCGACCACGCGGGGAAGCCGGACCTGAAGCTGGCCGACCCATGGCCGGAGTTCAAGAAGATGTTCCGGCTGAAGAAGTTTCCGCAGGTATGGATCAGCAACTCGGAGCCGTACGAGATGACGGAGTTGAAGAAGTATCCGTACGAGGACACGCTGCCGTTCTATAAGGCCATCTACGAGGAGTTCGGCGGGAAGCAGATTATCTGGGGGACGGGGTATCCGCGGCCGCGTTGGGAACTGCCGATGGACAAGGAACTGGAGTTCGTCGACAAGTATTGTTCGTTCTACTCGGAAGCGGACCGGCGGCTGATTCTGGGTGAGAACGCGTTGCGGATCTGGCGGTTTCCCGGGCGGCGTTGATTAGGGATAGAGTAGAACGGATGAATTCGAAGCGTTGGTACGTCGTGCTGTGGCTGAGCCTGGGCATGGTGATCGCCTATACGGACCGGGTGAATCTCACCTCGGCAATGCCGGAGATCGGGAAGGCATTGCAGCTGGACGAGGAGCAGCAGGGGATGGCGATGTCGGCCTTCTTCTGGACGTACACGCTGGGGCAGATTCCGGCCGGCATGCTGGTGGACCGGTACGGGGTGCGGGCGCTGTACACGGCAGGCATCGTGCTGTGGAGCGTGGCGTCGGCGTTTACGGTGTTGATCTCGGGCTTGTGGGCGCTGGTGGCGACGCGGCTGGTGGTGGGGCTGGGCGAGAGCGTGGTGACGTCATCGTCGCTGCGGTATATCCGCGAGCACTACGACGAGAAAGAACGCGGCTTCGCGGTGGGCGTCTACATGACGGGCACGAAGATCGGGCCGGCGGTGGGGTTGCCGCTGGCGGCATGGCTGGTGGCGACGCAGGGCTGGCAGGCGATGTTCCTGATCATGGGTCTGGGCAGCCTGCTGTGGCTGGGGCCGTGGCTGACGTGGGTGAAGAAAGACGACCCGGCCGCGCTAGCGGCGTCAAGCGGGACGAAGGCCTCGAGCGTGTCGCTGGGCGAAGCGCTGAAGAGCCGCGTGATGTGGGGCATCATCCTGGGCACGTACTGCTACATGTACTTCGTCTATTACTGCATGACGTGGATGCCGCAGTATTTCCAGAAGACGCACGGGATGTCGATACAGAAGTCGAACTGGTTCGTGGGCGTGTCGTTCGGCGGCATGGCGCTGGTGGCCGCGCTGGGCGGCTGGGCGGCGGACCGGATGATCGCCAAGGGCGCGAACGCGATCGCGGTGCGGCGCGGGTTTACGGTGGCCGGATTCGTGATGGCGGCGCTGCAGACGCTGAGCGTGTTCACCGATTCGAAAGAGTTGATGGTGGGGCTGACGGTGGCGTCGCTGTGCGGGCTTGGCCTGGCGACGGCGAACTACTGGGCGCTGACGCAGACGCTGATGCCGGGCGCGGTGCCGGTGGCGATTCAGAACACCGCGGCGAACTTCGCGGGTTCGGTGGCGCCGTGGCTGACGGGCTGGATGATCAAGCAGACGGGG
>CAYMTH010000088.1:5887-11723 GCA_964393235.1 uncultured Solibacteraceae bacterium
GATCAAGGCGGTGGGCGTATGGCTGATGCTGGGGATTTTCGCCTATATGGTGATGGTCAGGCGTCCCGAAGCGCCTGCGCCAGCTGCGCAGCCGCAGTCCTGAGCAGCAGGATATCGGTACCGGCGGTGAGGAAGCGGAAGCCCATGTCGCGGTAGTAGCGCGTGGTCTCGACGCTGGGCAGCAGGATGCCGGGGGCGATGTTGTGGCGCGCGGCGGCGGCGAGCGTTTTTTGGAGCGCTTCGAGGAAGAGCGGGTGGTCGTACTGGCGGAAGATGCCGAGGCTGGTGGATAGATCCATCGGCCCGACAAAGAGGACGTCGACGCCTTCGACGGCGGCGATCTCGTCGACGTTTTTGACGGCTTCGGCGGTCTCGATCTGGATGATCGTGAGCAGGTTGGTTTTCGACTCGCCTTTGTAGTCGGAGAAGCGGTGGCCGTAGCCCGCGGCGCGGACGATGGTGGCTACGCCGCGGACGCCGTCGGGCGGATAGCGCATGGCGGCGACGCAGGCGCGGGCTTCCTCGGCGGTATCGACGCGGGGGAACATGATGCCGTGGACGCCGAGATCGAGCAGGCGGTGGACCCGCTGTTTTTCGTGCGATTCGACGCGCACGACGGGGATGGCGGGCGTGGCGGAAACGGCGTGGAGCTGGGAGAGAATGTCGCGCTCGGAGCCCATGCCGTGTTCGAGATCGATGATGAGAAAGTCGAAGCCGGCGAGGGCCATCAGCTCGGTGTTGACGGGGTAGCCGGTGGAGATAAAGGAACCGAAGAGCGTGTCGCCCTGGGTGAGATGCTGCCAGCGGTTTTTCATGGCTTGATTTCCTGGCGCGCGACGCGGTAGCGCGCGAGTTTCGCTTCGTCGATGGTGTAGCCGAGGCCGGGCGCGGCGGGGAGTTGAATCACGCCGTCGCGGACCTCGAGCTTCGGCTCGATGATATCGTCCTGGAACCAGCGAAGCGAGGCCTCGACGTCGGTGGGGTAGTCGCAGGCGGCGAGGGCGGACATGGCCGCGCCCTGCGCCTGGCCGATGCCGAGTTCGGGCATGGTGCCGATCCAGATGGATAGGCCGAGGGCGCGGGCGCGGTGGTAGAGTTTGAGCGCGTTGCGGAAGCCGCCGACGCGCTGGATCTTGATGTTGGCGATGCGGAAGGAGCCGAGGGCGGCGGCGCGCTCGAGGTCGTCGAACGTCTCGAGGCTCTCGTCGAGACAGATGGGCGTGCGGAGTTGCGCCTGCAGCGTGGCCGAATCCTCGAGCGCGGGGCCGGCGAGCGGCTGCTCGTACATGCGCAGGCCGTAGGTGTCGAGCTCCTGGTAGATGGGGAGGTCGGCGAGGGTGTAGGAGGCGTTGGCATCGGTCATCAGCGGGATGTCGCCGAAGCGCGCGCGGACGGCCCGGACGAGTTCGACGTCGTGGCCGGGGCAGATCTTGATTTTGACGCGTTTGTAGCCGTCGGGGAGGTAACGGGCGATGGTATCGAGCAGCCGCTCCGTTTCGTCGTAGAGGCCGACCGCGAGGCCGGATTCGGCGTGGTCCTTTTCAGCGCCGAGCAGGCGATGGAGCGGCAGGCCGCGGCGCTGGGCCTCGAGGTCCCAGAGCGCGGTTTCGAGGCCGACCTTGGCGAAATTGGAACCGGGCTGGGCGTCGAGCCAGGCGCTGGCTTCGTCGAGGGTCGCGAAGCTTTGGCCGGCGAGGGCCGGGGCGAGGGACGTGGTCAGCTGGCGCCAGCACGATTCGGGCGTGTCGGCGGAGTAGAAGCTGCCCGCCATCGGGGACGATTCGCCGTAGCCGGTGAGCCCATCGGCGTGCACGGCGCAGACGATGCCGTCCTTTTCGGCGACCTCGCCGTTGGAGATGCGGAACGGCTCGACGAGCGGGATGCGGACGTGGGTGAGGGTGATGCTATCGATTCGCATGGTTCGGCAGTTGGCGGATCCAATCCTCAATCAGTTTCGCGCCGGCGTCATCAACGCGGCTGGTGGAAGTGGGCGGCATTTGATACTGGCCGCGGCGGGTGATGCGGCGGAAGAGTACGGAGTTGGCCGGGTCGCCGGGCTTGACGAGACGCGCGCCGGCGAGGCCGAGCGTTTCGTGGGAGGGCTCCTCGTCGATCAGCTTCGCCTTGTCGATAGGGGTGCGATAGCCGAGTTCCATGAGGCTGTTGCCGCCGCCGTCGGTGACGTGGCACATGGCGCAGTTGACCTGCAGATAGGTCTTCACGCGGTGGTTGATGTCGGCCTTCTGGTCGAAGGGATCGGGGTAGGCGGGGAGCGGTTTATCGGGCAGCGGCTTGGTGAACAGGCCCCACTGGGCGTAGCGCTGGATCTGGTTGTCGCGATTCATCTGGCCGGTGGTGAGGCCGAGCGCGAAGCCCGCGGCGCGCGAGTGGCAGAACATGCACTCGTTGCGCGACGGGTAGTGCCACTTCTGTTCGCGGATCCTGCCGCCGGCCTCTTTCACGCGGAACACCTTGTCGAGCCCGCCAGCGGCGACGAGCGTGGCATCGGTCTGCGCGTCGTTCCAGATGTAGGAGTAGCCGACCCAGTGGTTCTCCTGCTTCACGACGACGCGGGTTTCGATGTACTTTCGCGACGCGGCGTTGCCCTCCTCCATGTCCAGCGAGAAGCTCTTCACGGTGACGGTGCCGTCGCTGAACTGCCAGGCCTGATCGGGGCGTTCGTCGAAGGTGATGGCGGCGTCCGGCGGCAGGGCGACGAAGCGTTCCTTGTGAGCGCCGTCGGACCAGAAGGGCGCGTTGATCGTGTAGGGAACGACGCCGGGCGCGACGCTGTGGCCCTTCACGCTCGAGAACAGGCCGGTTTCGGAGAGCTTGCGCGGGAAGGCGGGGCGGGGCGCGCCGGGGGGGCGGCGGTCCAGGGCGAAGATCTCGCCGGTGCCGTAGTCGAGCGCGTAGAAGTCGCCTGCGCGCGTCTGGCCGAAGCTCGAGATCTTGACGTTGGAATCGAGGAACTCCTTATGCCAGGTGACCTTCTTGCGTTTCTGGTCGTAACGCAGGCCCCACATCTTGCCGTACTCGTAGTCGCCGTAGATGTAGACGCCTTTCAGTTCGGGAAACTTCGCGCCGGTGTAGACGTAGCCGCCGGTGATGGAGCGGCATTCGGTGTGGTGATGCTCGACGACCGGATCGACGAAGGGCGTGGGGCCTTTGGCGGAGTTGGGGTGGAAGGGGTGGGTGCCTTCGCGGACGCTCCAGCCGTGGTTGGCGCCTTTGTGGGAGAGCTCGATCATCTCCCATATGTCCTGGCCGACGTCGCCGACCCAGGGCTGGCCGGACTGCGGATCGAAGCTGAACCGCCACGGGTTGCGGTAGCCGTAGGCCCAGATTTCGGGCCGGGCGCCGGGCGTGTTGATGAAAGGGTTGTCCTTCGGGATGCCGTAGTTGCGGCCGGGGTCGGGGTGGTCGACGTCGATGCGCATCATGACGGCGTGGAGGTCGTCGAGGTCCTGGCCGGAGTTGTTGACATCGGAGCCGGAGGTGCCGTCGCCGGTGGAGACATAGAGGTAGCCGTCGGGCCCGATGATGGCCTCGCCGCCGTTGTGTCCGCCGGAGGGCCACTCGATGATCACGGTCTTCGAAGCGGGGTCGAGCCGGGGCGGGTTGCTGCCTTTCTGGAGCGTGTAGCGGTAGATTTGGCTCATCTGGCCGCGGCGCGAATCGAGTTTGTTGTCGGCGTGGGAGAAGACGAAAACGTGGCCGTTTTCCTTGTATTTCGGGTGGAAAGAGAAGGCGGAGATGCCGCGGTCGAGTTGGAGGAAGAGGTCCTTGCTGGCGCCGGTGGAGGCGGGGTCGAAGCTGTAGATGGCGCCGTCGTACTCGGCGACGAAGAGGCGCGGGGAGAGGGGGTCCTCGGCGATGAAGATGGGCCCTTTGAAGGTGTGCTGCGGAAAGGCGCGGACCAGGCGGTAGGGCGGCGGCGGATCGGGTGAGCCGACGAGGCGGGAGGTGGTCCAGGGCACGCGCGGCTGCGTTTGGGCGAGGGCGAGCGAGAGGAGCGGGAGAGCGGTGAGCCAGCGCATCGATTGTCAGGCGCCTTTCTTGAGTTCCAGGCCGCGCATGGGGCCGGTGGAGGATGCGAACTTGTCTGCCTCGATTCCCATGCGGTGCAGCATGGAAACGAACAGGTTCGGCAGCGGGTAGTTCCGCTGACGATCGAAAGCGAGGTGCTGGCCGTGGCGGAAGCCGCCGCCGGCGAGCAGCACGGGCATGTTGTCGGTGGTGTGTTTATTGGCGTCGCCGAAGTTGGAGCCGTAGAGAACCATGGTGCGATCGAGCAGCGATTCCCCGCCCTCGCGGACGCCCTTCAGCTTCCCGTAGAGTTCCGCGAGCAGCCGCATGTGCCATGTGTCGATCGCTTCGAGCTGTTTCAGCTTGCTCTCGTTCTTTCCGTGGTGGGCGAGGTTATGGTAGCCGTCGGTGATTTCCGTTCCCTTGACGTCGATGGCGGGCGAGTTGCTCGAGTCGAGGAAGAGGGTGATGAGCCGCGTCGAATCGGTCTCGAACGCCAGGCGGGAGATGTCGTACATCAGGCGCGCGCGCTCCATATAGGCGCGGCTTTCGGGCGGATCGACGGGCTGCTTTTCGGCGGTGACGGGCTTGGGCTTGCGTTCCCACGCCTGCGCGAGCACCATGCGCCGCTCGAGTTCGCGAACGCCGGTTTCGTATTGATCGAGGCGGGCGCGATCGGCCGCGCCGAGCGACTGCTTCAGACCGCCGGCATGCTGCGCCACCGAGTCGAGAATGCTTTCGCCGAGCTTCAGCCGGCTCACCTGCCGTTCGACCTCTTCGGGCGTTCCCTGCAGGAAGAGCTTCTTGTACACCTGCGCGGCGGACTCCTCGCAGGCGATCATGACACCGGCGCCGGTCCAGGTCAGCGAGCGCTGGCCGCGGTTGACGTTGACGCCGAGCGTGAGCGAAGGGAAGCGGGTCTGGACGCCGATGCGGTCGGCCATGAACTGGTCGAGAGAGATCGAATTACGAAAGCCGCCGTTGGCCGGATGCGGCGCGGCGGTGAGGAAGCAGACCTCGGAGGCGTGGCTGCCGTCGACGTCCGGGTGGGACACGCCGGAGAACACCGTGAAGTCGTCGCGGAAGGGCTCGAGGACCTTGAGATAGGGCGAGAGGGCGTAGTCGCGTCCGGCCGTTTGCGGGAAGAAGCCGTCCGGCAGCAGGCCGAGATTGTTGCAGATGGCGAGCATGCGCCGGGGCGGCGGGGCCTGCTGCGCCTCCAGCCAGGGAAGCGCGAACGAAACGCCGGCGGCGCGCAAAAGGTGGCGGCGGGAGAGAGGTTTCATTTGTGTCGGAAGAGTTCGCTTTGCACGATCTGGTGGATGATGGCGCGCAAGCCGAAGCGGTCCGCGGCGGCCGCGTCGAGGATGCGTTCAAGTTCCTGCCGGTCGGCGAACGAGACGGGGGCGCCGGTGGAGTACGTGATGAGTTGCGAGGCGATATTGCGGGCGATCTTGCGCTGGTCGCCGGCCAGCAGCTTCTTCATTTCAACGATGTTGGCAAAACCGGGCCCCGAGGCATCGACGGGCTGGCCGTGTTTGAACGCGAAGGCATGCCCATTTTTGCCGATGCCGGTGGCGGGTTCGCCGGACTCCGTGGACCGGTAGCGGTCGCGCCAGCCGCCGAGAACGTCGAAGTTCTCGAGGGCGAAACCGGGCGGGTCCATTTTGTTGTGACAGCCCGCGCAGCCTGGATTGTTGCGATGTTTGTCGAGCTGCTGCCGGATGGTGGTGGCGCCGCGCGTGTCGGGCTCGACGGCGGGCACGCCCGGCGGTCTTGTAGGTGGCACGGCCACCGCTATTGCTCT
>CAYMTH010000089.1:0-11596 GCA_964393235.1 uncultured Solibacteraceae bacterium
CTCCTTCACCATGGCGACGAAGTTGGCGCCGGCGACCAGTTTTTGATGGATTTCCTCGGCTTTGCGCTTGGCCTGGAGTTCTTCGGTCTCACCGTTGAAGGGGAGGTAGATGAGCTTGACGTGGACGCCGGAGTACTTGTTCTGGTTGGCCTGGTAGTAGCCGCGCTGGTCGAAGGGGGTGACGATTTCGTCGAGTTCGTGCTGCTGAATGGCGGCGTTGGAAAGGATCTGGATGCGAGTGAGCTCGAGCTGGAGCTTGAGGGGGTCGCGGGTGGGGAGGCCGCGTTTTTCGGCTTCGGCGCCCATGCGGCGGAGCCAGCCGTAGTAACGCAGCATTTCGGTAGCGTTGTTGCGGGCGGCTTCCTTGGCCTTGGGATCCATGGCGACGATGAGCTGCTGGAACTCTTCGGCGGTGATGGGCTGGCCGTCAACGGTGGCGACGACTTCGCGCGGTTTGGCCGGATCGACCTGGATCTGGCGGACATCCGGCGGAAGGACCGGTTGCGAATAAACGGCGAAGACGGCGAAAAGGGGTGCAACCACGCGAAACATCATCTTTTTCAGTGTACTGAACCTCCTATACTAGATACGACCCACAGGAGATATCGTCATGTTCCGGACCGCTCTTTTCACGATTATCACCGGCATCGCCACGGCCCTGTTTCCACTGTGGGCGGCGCCGGACAATCCGGAGGCGGTGCTAAAGAAGGCTTCGCGGAAGGCGCCGAACCAGGGGTGGATTCAGGTCCATCTGGAGGGGACGCCGGCGGAGATCGGGTACCAGCATGGAAACCTGCTGGCGCGAGAGATCGCGGAGTTGCAGAAGATCGTCGCGCTGGAGTTGGAGCAGGACACGAAGAAGAACTGGGACTTTTTCCGGAAAGCGGCCGAAGAGGTGCTGTGGCCGAAGGTGGAGGCCGAGTACCGGGACGAGTTGACAGGGATCGTGGACGGGTTGGCGTCGAAGGGCGTGAAGCTGGACATCTGGGACGTGGTGGCGCTGAACGCGTTTTTGGAGCTGGGCCCTTACTACGTGCCGCATTGGGAGAAGAAGCAGCCGGAGGGCGAGCAGCACAAGCATGTGCCGACGCCGGAGCGGTGCAGTGCCTTCATCGCGACGGGGAGCTACACGCGGGACGGGAAGATCGTGATGGGGCACAACGCGTGGACGGGGTACCTGGACGGGCAGCGGTGGAACATCGTGTTCGACATCGTGCCGGAGCGCGGGAGCCGGATCTTCATGGACGGGCTGCCGGGGGTGATCCACAGCGCGGACGATTTCGGGGTGAACTCGGCGGGGATGATGATCACGGAGACGACGATCAGCCAGTTTTCGGGTTTCGACCCGGAAGGGATTCCGGAGTTCGTGCGGGCGCGGAAGGCGATGCAGTACGCGACGTCGATCGACGAGTTCGCGCGGATCATGAGCGAGGGGAACAACGGCGGGTACGCGAACAACTGGCTGGTGGGGGACAACAAGACGGGGGAGATCGCGAGCCTGGAGCTGGGGTTGAAGAACGTGACGCTGCGGCGGACGACGGACGGGTATTTTTCCGGCGCGAACTTCCCGGTGAGCGAGAAGCTGGCCGAAGAAGAGACGACGTTCCCGATGAAGGACAAGAGCGTGAGCGCGAACGCGCGGCGGATCCGGTGGGAGCAGTTGATGGGGGAATGGAAGGGGAAGATCGACGTGAAGGCGGGGCAGCGTTTTCTGGGGGACGCGTTCGATACTTTTACTGGAAAAATCGACCCGAACGAGCGGACGCTGTGCGGGCGGATCGATCTCTCACCGCGCGGCGTGGCGTCGTGGGTGCCGCCTTACGGGCTGGCGGGCGCGGTGCAGAACAAGGTGACGGACGCGACGATGGCGAAGCAGATGAGCTTTACGGGCGCGATCGGGCCGCAGTGCGGGCCGCCGTTCCGGGCGGCGCGACACCTGGCGGCGCATCCGGAGTTCAAGTGGGCGCGGCCGTATCTACGCGACATGCCGGCGCGGCCGTGGACGCCGCTGCAGGCGGGGCGTTAGCGGTTATTTGCGGACGCGGCCTTCCCAGCGGAGGCCGGCGCGCCAGAGGCGCGGGGCGCCGATAGCGGGGAGCGGCGAGAAGCCGGCGACGCGCGTGAAGCCGGTGTAGAAGCGGCGGTCGAGGAGGTTCTCCCAGCTGGCGATGGCGGAGAGCTGCGGCGTCAGGCCGTGACGTAGGGCGACGTTGACGGTGGTGAAGCCGGGCATGCGGAGATCCAGACTGTTGAGATCGTCTTCGAATTGCGAGGAGAAACCCCGGATGCCGCCGGAGAGGAGGGTCTTGTTGCGGGACCAGAGGAGGGTGGCGTTGGCGGCGTGTTTGGGGACCTGGGCGATGCGGAGGCGATTGGAGAAGCGGCTCTCGCTGAAGAGCCAGGCGAGGTCGAGGCGGAAAGCGCCGGCACGCTGGGAGGCGTTGAATTCGACGCCGCGGGTGAGGGCGGCGCCGGCATTGCGGCGCTGGCGTTCGATGAGAGCGGGGGTGGAGAGGGTAGTGACGTTGGTGATGAGGTCGGAGAGTTCCGTGCGGAAGAAGGTGACGCCGGCGCGGGTGTTTTCGCCGGAGAAGTCGAGGCCGAGTTCGGAGCCGAAGGCGAACGCGGGCTGGAGGGCGGAATTGGCGCGGGTGACGGTGTTGCCGGCGCGGAACTCGCGGTAGAGTTCGTTGAGCGTGGGGGCACGGAAGGAGCGGTAGACGGTGCCGCGGCCGCGCCACTGTTTGCGGCCGACGACGAAGCCGCCGGAGGGGGAGAAGAAGGCGCCCTGGCTACCGGCGGCGTGGGTACGGCCGCCGCCGAAGAACTTGACGGGACCGAGCTTGGCATCGGCCTGCACGAAGCCGCCGCGCTGGAGCTGGACGCCGCCCCGGTTGGCGAAGCCGGTGGGGAAGCTGGTTTCGATGGAGTAGCCTTCGACGCGCGTGAAGTCGCCGCCGAAGACGGCGTTGGCGGCGGAGCGGTGGAGGCGGTAGATGGCGGAGCCGCCGGTGACTTCGGCGGGGACGGTCTGGCGCATGGTGAGCCGCTCGGTGGCGCGGTTGGCGGCGGGAGCGGAGAACGATGCGCGGAGTTCCTGGCGGCCGTGCCAGACGCTGAGGGAAAGGTTGTCCTTGCCGATTTCGCGGAAGTACTGGCCGGAGAGGGTGCCGAGGCTGGTGGAGTTGCGGACGAGGAGGGTGCCGTTGGCGCGGTCCTCGGCGAGGGCGTCGAACTTGACGAAGAAGCGATCCTTGGCGCCGATGTAGTCGAGGCGGACATCACCGGCGGCGAAGTCGACGCCGGCCGGGGTATCGATGGCGCCGCGGCGGCCGTCCTCGACGATGTAGTAGCCATCGGTGCGGAAGGCGCGGCCCTGGGTGGAGAGGGCCCAGCGGGGGCGGAGGTGGGAGAAGCCGGCGGTGAGCTGGTGGGTGTTCTTGTTGCCGCCTTCGTAGGCGCCATGGAGGCGCCAGGGTTCGGCGGGGCGGGAGAAGAGCTGGATGGAGCCGCCGATGGCGCGGTCGCCGAAGACGCTGGTGGAGGCGCCGCGGACGACTTCGACGCGGTCGATGTCCTCGGGGGAGAAGCGGGTCCAGTAGACCCAGCCGCCGAAGGGATCGTTGGCGGGGATACCGTCCCAGAGCACGAGGGTACGGGAGGCGCCGGAGGAGCCGAGGCCGCGAAGGGAGATGCCTTGCGTGGTGGGATTGGCGACGACGGAAGAGCTGCGGCGGAAGAGAGTGAAGCCGGGAACGGAGCGGAGACGGTCGTCGACGTTAATGCCGGGCTGGGCCTGGACGTCGAGTTTGTTCAGCACGGAGATGGAAGCGGGGGCTTCGGCGGCGATCTTTTCGTTGATGGTGATTTCCGTGCGGACGGGGTCGAGCTTGGCTTCGTCCTGCGCGGGCAGGGTGGCGGCGGCGGCGCAGGCGAGGATTAAAAAACGCATAGATATTCCGAAATCGCAGGTTATCACGACCCGGCGACGAGACTGGCGCCGTGGGGGGCGCGGGCGGGGTCGGACGTCAGGACGAGGACAAAGCCGTCGTCCCCTGAAGGCATGACGGCGGCGAGGGTGTCGTCGTTACCGAAGGGGGTGGGTTCGACGACGGCGAGGTAGCGGAGAACGGTATAGAGATCGCCGTCGCGGGGGATTTCGAGGATGCGCTGCTGGGTGCGGAGGGAGTAATTGACGTCGGCCTCGTCGAGGCGGGCGCAGAGCCAGGCGGCGGTTTCGAGGGCCTGTTCGAGCCAGGGGAGACCGGCGGGGCCGGGAAAGAGATCGATCAGGATATGGACGGAGACGGCGTCGTGCTGGGCGTTTTCGCGGACGTGGAGTTCGTTGTGGCGGGCGGAGGAGCGCCAGTCGATGGCCCGGGCGGGATCGGTGGGGAGGTAGGGGCGGAGGCGGTAGAAGTCGTCGCCGGCGCCGGCGCGGCGGGCCTGGATTTCGCCCTGGACCTGGGCGAGGAAGTCGTGGGCGAAGGGCTGGGGGTTGAGGGCGGGATAGACGAGGACGTCGGCGTGGAGGGTGACGCGGTCGCGGCGCTCGGCGAAGCCGAAGGGGAAGCGGGAGGTGAACTCGAGGGAGTTGTCGCGGAAGCGGCCGCGGCGGGAGAAGCGGACGGGGGCGTACTCGGTGAGGGACTCACCGCCGCCGATCATGGGGAAGTAGAGGGGCTGGACGAGGCCGTCGGCATGGATGGATTGGAGGCGGGTGGCGAAGCTGGGCATCCAGGATTTTTCGTTGCGGACGACGAGTTTGGCGGTGGCCTGTTCGCGGGCGAAGAGGTGTTCGGGCGGGTGGAACTCGACCTCGAGTCCGGCGAGGGAGAGGCGATTGACGAAGCCGGAGACGAGGAGGGTGGCCATGAGGGTGGAGGTGATGAGGAAGATGAGATTGTTGGCCGAGAGGAAGGCGGCGGCGCCGGTGAGGAGCATGGCGAGGGTGAAGGCCAGGCCGGCCCTGGTGCTGCGCTGATCGACGCGGCTACGCCAGATTTCGGCGCGGCGGCGCCAAAGATTCCTCATATCGTTGACAATACAACGATGGAGAACGTTCCTGGACTGCGGCGGGCTTTGCACCTGCGTCATTTGATCTTCATGGGGCTGATCATCATTCAGCCGACGGCGCCGATGCCGCTGTTCGGGGTGGTGAGCAACAAGGCCGGCGGGCACGTGGTGTCGACGATTCTGGTGGCGATGGTGGGGATGCTGCTGACGGCGATCAGCTACGGGCGGATGGCGCGGCTGTACCCGAGCGCGGGGTCGGCGTACACGTACGTGGGGAAAGAGATTCATCCGACGCTGGGATTCCTGACTGGGTGGGGATTGCTGCTCGACTACGTGATCAATCCGCTGATCTGCGTCATCTGGTGCTCGAAGGCGGCGGGGAATCTGCTGCCGGGCGTGCCGTACCTGGCGTGGACGGTGTTCTTCGCGCTGATCTTCACGTGGCTGAATCTGCGGAACATTCAAGCAGCGGCATCGACGCACCGGAACCTGGCAATCGTGATGGGCGCGGTGGTGGTGTGGATGCTGGGGGCGACGGTGGTTTATCTGCAGGCGCATCCGGGCGATTTTCTGCGGCCGTTCTACGATCCGTCGACGTTTTCGGTGGCGACGTTTTCGGCTGGGACGGCGCTGGCGGTGCTGACCTACATCGGGTTCGACGCGATTTCGACGCTGTCGGAAGAGACGGTGGACGCGGAGAAGACGATTCCGAAGGCCACGGTGCTGGTGTGTTTGCTGATCGGGTTTTTGTCGGCGGTGGAGGTGTATGCCGGGCAGTTGGTGTGGCCGCACGGGGAGGCGTTTCCGGACGTCGATACGGCCTATGTGCACATCGCGGGACGGGCCGGAGGGATGTGGCTGTTTCACGCGGTAAACCTGACGCTGCTGGTGGCGACGATCGGGTCGGGTTCGGGCGGACAGATGGCGGGGGCGAGACTGCTGTACGGGATGGGGCGGGACGGAGTGCTGCCGCCGTCGTTCTTCGCGCAGATCGACGCGGTGCGGCAGGTGCCGGCGCGGAACGTGGTGCTGATCGGGGTGATCGCGCTGGCGGGGGCGGTGACGCTGACGTACGAACTGGGCGCGGAACTGCTGAATTTCGGCGCGTTTATCGGGTTTATCGGGGTGAATCTGGCGGCGTTTCTGCGGGCGTGGCGGGAGCGGACGGCGGCGATGCTGGCGCCGCTGGGGGGATTGGCGCTGTGCCTTTACATGTGGGCGAGCCTGAGCCCGAAGTCGCTGCTGCTGGGGGCGTCGTGGGCGGGGCTGGGTTTGGCGTATAAACTACTGAGGCGGGGCAAGCAGTGAGACCGGTCCCGCGCACAGGAGCAGCGATGAAACGATTGATGCTGATTTTGGCGTTCGCGGTGGCGGCGCTGGCGGGGCCGATCGACGGCAAGTGGGTGGCGGAACGGAAGATGGAGAGAGACGGGCAGTCGTTCACCATCGTGCAGACGTTCGAGTTGAAGTCGGACGGTGGGAAGGTGACGGGGACGTTCGCGATGAAGTTCGGCGAGATGGAACCGCCGCCGGGCGAGATCAAGGACGGGAAGATCGACGGGAACAAGTTTTCGTTCGCGACGGTGATGCAGGGGCCGAACGGCGAGATGAAGATGCTGTACAGCGGGACGGTGGAAGGCGACGTAATGAAGGGCACGGCACAGCGCGAGGGCGGGCAGGAGCGGCCGTTCGAAGCGAAGAAGAAGTAACCCGGCATTTGACACGAGCGGGGCGGGAAGTTTGATACTGGATGGCGAATCGCCATGCGTACCTTACTGCTTTTCGCCCTGCTCGCGCCCGCCCTTTTCGCGGACTGGAAACCGCTGTTCAACGGCAAAGACATGACCGGTTGGAAACAAGTGGGCTGGCCCGGGTTCACGGTGGAGAACGGGCAGTTGAAGACGGGCGGCGGGATGGGACTGCTGTACTTCGAACCGGCGGCGTTCGGGAACACGACGATCCGGGTAGTGTTCCGGACGACGAGCGAGCGGGGGAACTCGGGCGTGGTGATCCGCATGCCGGAGCAACCGAAGGACGCCTGGTACGGGGTGCACAACGGCTACGAGGTGCAGATCGATTCGAAGGGCGATGACTGGCACTGCACGGGGGCGATCTACTCGCTGAGCAAGGCGACGGCGCGGGCGCAGAAGGAAATGGGCGAGTGGAACACGCTGGAGATCGAACTGCGGGGCCCGAAGACACGCGTGAAGCTGAACGGGAAACTGGTGAACGAGTACAAGGAAGGGCAGGCGGTGCCGGAGCGGAAGATGTGGTACGAACCGGTGCGCGGGCCGCGGCCGGATAAGGGGTACATCGGGCTGCAGAACCACGACGCGCAGTCGATCGTGTACTTCAAAGAGATCAGCGTGAAAAAGAGCGCAGAGTGAAGGAGTAATGCGGTGCTGAGCCGGCGCGGTTTTTTGGCGGGACTCACCGCGCGGCCGCGGGCTCGGATCCGCGTTTTGACGGAAGGGCCGAAGCACCACTTTTTCGGCTACTACGGCGTATCGCCCTGGGACCGGACGGGGCGGCGGATGGTGTGCCTGGAGACGGCGTTTCAGAACCGGATGCCGCGGCCGGGGGAGACGGCGACGATCGTGCAGGTGGACCCGGCGACGGGAGCGACAAAGCCGCTGACGGAGACGCGGGCGTGGAACCTGCAGCAGGGGTGCATGCTGAACTGGGCTCCCGGCGCGAAGTCGACGGTGCTGTTCAACGACGAGGCGGGCGGGGAGATTGTGTCGGTCGCGCTCGACGTGGAGAGCGGGAAGCGGCGGGTGTACGACCGGGCGATCGAGAGCGTGGCGCCGGACGGGCGGATGGCGAGTTGCGTGACGTACGGGCGGTTGGCGCGGCTGCGGCCGGTGGTCGGGTACGCGGCGGCGCGGGATCCGTTCCCGACGGAGAACCATCCGGACGGCGACGGCGTGTTCGTGCTGGATCTGAAGACCGGAAAGAGCCGGCTGGCAGTGTCGCTACGGGCGGTGTACGAGGCGCTGGCGCCGCGGCATCCGGAGTTGCGGGAGAAGGCGCTGTTCATCCAGCACACGGTGATCAACCCGGCCAGCACGCGGATGTTTTTTCTGGCGCGGACGATCGAGCGCGGGCAGTTGACGTCAGCCATGTTCACGGCGGGATTGAACGGCGAGGGGCTGCGGGAGGTGGTGCCGTATGGGCGCGGGGTTTCGCACTTTGCGTGGCGCGGGGCGGATGAGATCATGGCGACGTTTCGCGTGGACGGGAAGATCCGGCATGTGCTGTTTCGCGACGTGGCGGACCCGGCGTACACCGTGGTCGGGGCGGAGGTGCTGGACGCCGACGGGCATTGCAGCTTCGGGCCGGACAAAGAATGGCTGGTGACGGACCGGAACGTTTCGGCCGTGCCGGCGAAGCGGCTGATGCTGTATCACATGGGCCGGAAGGAGTGTGTGGAACTGGGTGAGTTCCCGATGAAGACGCCGGCGGGGGAAACATACTTGTCGAGCGATCTGCGATGCGATCTGCATCCACGCTGGAAGGCGACGGGAGATGAGATCTGCTTCGATGCTCTGGACACGCGGACGTGGACGCGACAACTGCACATAGCGGAGGTAAGGCGATGAAGAAGTGGGTCAGCTGGGCATTGAGCGGGATTCCGGCGGGGATGATGGCGATGAGCGCGGGGATGAAACTGGCGGGCGTGGCGGGCCTGGCGGAGGGATTCGCGCACATGGGCGTGCCGTTGGAAATGGCGACGGGGCTCGGGGTTCTGGAGCTCGCGTGCGTGGCGATTTATCTGGTTCCGCGCACGGCGGTGCTGGGCGCGCTGCTGATCACGGGATACATGGGCGGCGCCACCATGACGCACCTGCGAGTCGGCGACCCGGCCTGGACGCAGCCGCTGCTGGGGGCGATGGCGTGGGGCGGGTTGTATCTGCGCGACGCGCGGGTGCGGGAGCTGCTGCCGCTGGTTCAGCCGGCGAAGCGGAACGAATAGACGTCGGCGTCCTTCAGGGCGATCAGCATGCGCACGGGCTTGCCCGCGAGAGCGCCGGGATCGCCGCCCTTCCACTGCACCTGCTGCGCGAGGCGGTCGCCGATCATTTCGCGACAATCGTCGAGGCCGAAGCCGGGGGTGGCCGTTTCGTCATCGTTGAGGAGCTGCACGCGGACGCCGCCGTAGGCGCTGGTGGCGAAGTTGATTTCGAGGCGGCGGCCGGCGAAGGTGAAGGGCTTCGTCAGCAGTTCCCCGCCCCGCCAGCCGGCGTGGAGACTGGCGAGCCCATCGGTGCGAAGAGTGTAGCGCTGCAGATGCGCGGAGGGTTGGCCGTAGTGGCGGTTGACGTAAAAGCTCATCTCGCCTTCGGCGGTCTCGACGATGTTGAGGCAGGGGTAGTTGTCGCGGCTGACCCAATGATTGAGGCCGTAGCCAGGGCGGAGGAAGGACTCGCGGAAGTAGCGGGAAATGGTGGCGCCGCCGCGGGTGGAAAGGAGCACGGAATCGGAGGTATCCTGGAAGTACTTGGGGTGGACGCCGGTCTGGCGGGCCTCGTCGGCGGTGAGTACCTGGCGGCCGGGATTGAAGCGCGCGGCGATGCCGACGTAGATGTGAGGGGCGCGGAAGTAGGGGTGGAGCTGGTTGGTGTAGAGGTGGTCGGCGGGGGCGCCGCCGAGGTCGAGCGGGACGAAGGGGGACCAGTTGACGAAATCGTCGCTGGTGGCGCGGACGATGGAGCGGACACGTTCGCGGAACTGGCGGACGTAGGCGACGTAGCAGCCTTCGCTTTCGCTCCAGAAGGCGAGGTTCTGCGAGTCGAACATGGGGAGCTTCGTGGCGGGCATGACGGGCTCCTCGCGGAGCGGGCGCCACTTGAGGCCGTCATCGGAAACGAAGGCCTTCAGGCCGCTGGAGGCGATGCCGGCGATGGCTTTGTAGCGGGAGGTCGCGCGGGGGTTGCGATCGATGAACGGACAGAAGTTGTGGTTGAAGGGAGGCGTGCCGGCAAAGAGCACGTTGTTGGCGGACTTGGTGAAGTGGATGCCATCGGCGGATTCGGCGTAGCAGGTGGCCTCGGTGGGGCGGCCGTCGCCGCCGGCTTCGGGCACGCCGCGGTAGTAGAGTCGATACTTCTTCTCGTCGTGGAGGACGGTAAAGTAGGCGGAAAACGGGCCTTCGTGCGGGCGGTCGAGCTTGAGGACCACCTCCTTTTCAACGGGCGTGCCGAGGCGCAGTTCGGCGTTGCGGAGGTTTTCGACGAGCAGGTCGTCGACGAACAGTTCGCGACGGGAACCGATGGCGACCGGCCGGTCAGACTGCGCGAGGAGGGGGAGGCCGGCGAGGAGGTGCCGGCGGGTCAGCGTGCCAATTCTTTTTTGAGCCATACAACGCCTTTTTTGATGATGTCGGTGCGGTCGTGCGCGATGAGGGAGAGGAGTTCGGCGGCCTCGGCGCGGAAGAGTCCCTTGCGGATGCCTTTGAGGGGGGCGACGAGGGCGGCGCGACGTTTATAAACCTGCGGCGCGGAGATCCATTCGCGCAACTCGCCGATCCACTCGGGATGGCGGATGAGCAGCGGGCCGAGGAGTTCAGAGCAGAGCGTATCGCAGTGCGCCCAGTTGTGGACGTGGCGTTCGAGCCAGCGGGTCCAGATCTTCCATTCGCAGAGGTCGCAGTGGCGGCGCATGCCGGCGTAGAGGTGGATGGCGACGGCGCCCTCCTCGAACTTGCCGCTCTGCCAGAGCGCGTTCGTAAGCGCGGCTCGCTCCTTCGGAGTCCACGCGGCGAAGGTCTTCGCGTGGGCCTTGGCGGCGGCGCGGACGTAGGGCGTGTAGGTGCAGTAGGCGTCGATCTTTTCTTTGAAAAAGCGCTGCATGAGCGGCAGCTTGTGCGGTTCGGCGCGGGCGAGGAGATCGGCGCGGATGGCGGCGTGAACCTCGGCGGGGGTCACGCGGCGGGCTCCTGCTCGAGGCGCTCGATCTTGACGCGGGCGATGCGATTGCGTTCCATCTCGAGGACGGTGAAGCGGCGCTCGCCATCCTCGATGACGGCGCCGGGTTGGGGGATGTCGCCGAACTTGGAAAGAAGGTAGCCGGCGAGGGTTTCGAAGCCGCCGTCGGCGGGGAGGTCGACGCCGTACTGGTGGGCGAGATCGGGGATATTGATGGTGCCTTCGAGCTCGAGGGCGGCGGCGTGGCGGTCCTGTTTGGGACGGGAGATATCGTGCTCGTCTTCGATCTCGCCGAAGACCTGTTCGAGCACGTCTTCGAGGGTGACGACGCCGGTGGTGGAGCCGTGCTCATCGACGACCACGGCCATGTGGGTGGTGTGGGCTCGGAAGACGTCGATGAGGTCGGAAAGCGAACGGGTCTCCGGCACGAAGATGGGCACACGCATCACGATTTTGAGCTCGAACTTCGTGAAGCCGCCGCGCTGCATGAGGACCTGGATGAGGTCCTTCAAGTGGACGATGCCGACGATCTGGTCCGGGCTCTGCTCGAAGACGGGGAGGCGCGAGAACTGATGCTCGTTGAGGAGCACGAGGAGTTGTTCGAGTGTCGTGGTGACGGGCACGGCGACCATGCTGTTGCGCGGCACCATGAT
>CAYMTH010000090.1:0-11077 GCA_964393235.1 uncultured Solibacteraceae bacterium
TTGTCCTTGACGTCGATGCCGGCGTAGTCGTCGTAGTTGTATTCGGTCGCCGTGATGCCGTAGCCGACGAAGACGAGTTCGCCGGAGACGTCGCCGGCGGAGGAGAAGTTGAGGGGGATGAAGTCCTTTTCGAAAGTGAGTGATTCCTTTTTATCCCCGAGCTGGAAGGTGAGCTTGTTGGCGCGGCCGAGGCGGGCCTGGGTGGTGACGGGGAAGCGCTGGAAGTAGCTGCCGTTGACGGGTTGGAGGCCGGCGGCCTTGAACTCTTTGGCGATGAGTTCGGCGGCGTTTTCGAGTTCGCGGGAGCCGGTGCCGCGGCCCTTCATCTTTTCGGAAGCGAGGACCTTGACGTAGCCGAGGTAGTGGTCGGCGTCGATCTTGGGGAGTTCGGCGGCCCAGAGGGCGGCGCCGGCGAGGAAGAGGAGTTGTTTCATGGCTTCCTTATTGGGGGAGGATGGAGGGGAGGGTGAGTTCGCAGCCGCAGTTTTCGCCGGCGTTTTTGGCCGTCTTCTGATACTCGATTTCGAACTCGATGATTTGTTTGAGCTGCGGCCAGCTGAGATTGCCGGGGAGTTTGCGGCCGTTGACGAACAGGGTCGGGGTGGAGCCGACGCCGAGGTCGATGCCCTCGTTGAAAGATGCTTCGACGTCCTTTTCGGTCGCTTTGGCGTCAAAGCACTTGAGGACGGGGGCGGGAGCGATCTGTTTGTCGGCGAGGAAGGCTTCGAGCCGCGAGCGGAACGCCGGGAGGTTCAGCTCAGTCTGTTTGTCGAAGACCCAGTCGTGGAAGTCCCAGAATTTGGCCTGATCCTCGCGGTAGATGCAGCGGCCGGCGATGGCGGCGGGTTTGGCCCAGTCGTGGATCTGTTCGAGGGGGAAGTCCTTGAAGTAGGCGCGCACCTCTTTGGAGAAGGTCTGGATGAGGTTGGCGCGGAGCATTTTGGCTTCGTCGCGGCAGTGGGGGCACTGGAAGTCGGAGAAGACGGCGACGACGACGGGGGCGCCGGCGGTCCCGATGGCGGGGGCGAAGGTGGTTTTGAGTTTGTCGTTGGTGGCTTTGAAGGGGTTGTGTTTGACGTCGAAGGCGGTGCCCTGGATGATCTGTTCGCCGTTTTTGGAGACGAAGAAGGTGGTGGCCTGTTTGGCGGCGCCCATGGAGCCGGTGACGACGATTTCGCTCATGCCTTCGACGGGGGAGGGTTTGGGATCGGAGATGGAGATGGTGATCTGGGCGGGCCAGACGAAGAGGTGGCGGACGTAGGCTTCGAGGGTGGGTTTATCGAGGAAGGATTTTTTCTTCGGGGCGGGCGACTGCGCGAAGGCGAGCGCGCCGGCGAGAAGAGCGGCAAGGATGGGGCGCATTGCTCTTTATTGTAGCGGTGTGATCTTACAATGGGGTGGTGGGACACGACGAGGATGTCGCGGCGGTGTACGCCGAGCTGCGGAAGATCGCGGCGATCCATTTGAGCCGGGGGGCGAAGCAGCCGAGTCTGCAGGCGACGCAATTGGTGCATGAAGCCTGGCTGCGGCTGGCGGGGTACGGGTGGAAGAGCCGGACGCATTTTCTGGCGCTGGCCTCGCGGACGATGCGGATGGTGTTGATTGACGCCGTGCGGGCGGGGATGGGGTGGAGGCGGGAGGGGGAGGGGGAGGGGCGGGGGTGGACGCGGGGGGTGGAGGCGGGGGGGCAGGGGAGCGGGGTGGGGCTGGACCGGATTATTGAGATCGACCGGGCGTTGACGGATTTGGCGGAGAAGGACGAGCGGCGGGCGCAGGTGGTGGAGATGCGGTTTTTCGGGGGGCTGGAGTTTCCGGAGATCGCCGAGGTGCTGGGGATATCGCTATCGACGGCGAAGCGGGATTGGGAGTTTGCGCGGGCGTGGCTGTTTCAGCGCTTGGCGCCGCCGGGGGGCGAAAAATAGGGACACTCGCGGCAGGCACCATTTTTTAGGGACGAGTTTTTAGGGAGTGGAGGCGGGCGCGGGTGGCGGCGGCTTCGGTCTGCACGTCGGGGTCGGCGGAGAGGGCCTTTACGTAGCCTTCGGCGCGGTCGAGGATGATCTGCCGGGCTTTCGCCGAACCGGGGATCGGGGCGACGGCATCGTGGATTTCGTACAGCACCGTGTTGCCGAGCGAGCGCACCTGTTCGAACCGCTGCGCGGCGACACGGGCCTGGTGGAACGCCACGCCCGCGGTAACGGCCAGCGCCGCGGCCGCCAGGGCGGCGGCGGTCACCGGGACGCGGTGACGATCGACAAACTTGCGGAAGAGATAGCCGGGCGAGGGTGGGCGCGCCGCCACGGGTTCGTTCCGCCGGTACCGCTCGACGTCGCGGGCGAGGGCGGCGGCCGATTCGTACCGCTCGGACGGGTCGCGGCGGAGCGCCTTCGCCACGATGCGGCCCAGATCGCCGGGGATGGGGAGAGGGGCGACTTCACGGTCCACGGCGGCGGCGAGTTCGGCGACCGGGAGGCCGGCGAGCGGGCGCGGGGGGCGGCCGGTGAGGAGTTCGCAGAGCACCGCACCGAGGGAATAGACATCGGCCGCCGTGGTGACGGGATGGCCGAGGATCTGCTCGGGACTGGCGTAGTCCGGGGTGAAGGCGCGGAGGCCCTGGGTTTGGCCCGCGTCGGGGTCGGGATCGAGGATCTTGGCGATACCGAAGTCGAGGATGCGGGGGGCGCCGGACGGGGTGACGAGGATGTTTTCCGGTTTCAGGTCGCGGTGGACGATGAGCGAGCCGTGGGCGTGCTGGACGGCGGCGCAGATGCGGGTGAAGAGCGCCAGCGCGTCGGATTCCGGCCGGCGGCGCCCGTTGAGGGGCTCGCCTTCGACGAGTTCCATGACGAGGTAGCGGAAGCCGAGCGGGGTGGCGCCGGCGTCGATGAGGCGGCAGATGTCGGGGTGTTCGAGGGCGGCGAGGATGGTGGTTTCGCTTTTTTCGATGGGCGCGGGGGACTGGGCGAGGATGACCTTGATGGCCACCTCCTTTTCGACGACGCCGTCGACACGGTGGCCGCGGTAGACGACCGACATGCCGCCGCGGCCGATCTCGTCGCCGGCGCGGTAGGGGCCGAAGAGCTGGCCGCGGAAGTCGAGCGCGGGGGCGGCGAGGAAGTCGCCCATTTCGTCGTGGGAGGCGAGGAGTTCGAGGACCTGGGCGCGGACGGCCGGGGCGTCCGCGGTGCGGGCTTCGACGAAGGCGGCGCGGCCGGCGGGAGGCAGGTCGATGGCGGCGGCGAAGAGGTCGCCGACGCGGTCCCAGGTGCTGTGTTCGGACATGGTGCGGGCTACTTTTTGGCGGGGATGGTCCAGAGGAAGAACTTGGTGGACAGGCCGGTGTACTCGTCGCCGGAGTCGTCGATGTTCTTTTCCTTTTCGGCCTTCCACTCGCCCATGTCGAAGGTATTGGAGACGACGCGGGTGCCGGGCTTGAGCTGTTCGATGAGCTTGGGTTTGAGCTGGAGGTTGATGCGGGGCAGCAGGAAGAGCGTGACGACGGTGGCTTCGCGGAAGTCGGCTTCGAAGAGGTCCTTTTCCTCGAAGCGGACGAGGTGTTCGACGCCGGCGGCCTTGGCGTTGGCGCGGGCTTCTTTGATGCGCTGCGGATCGATGTCGTAGCCGACGCCGCGGGTGCCGTAGGTTTTGGCGGCCTCGATGACGATGCGGCCGTCGCCGCAGCCGAGGTCGTAGACGACGTCCGACTTCTGGACGTTGGCGAGTTTGAGCATTTCGCGGACGGCGATTTCGGTGGTGGGGACGTAGGGGACGTCGGGGGCGCGCTTCGGTTTTTCCTGGGCGGGGAGGGCCACGGCCAGGGCGGCAAGTGCGAGTGCGATACGGCGCAACATGGGGCGATTATCGCAGTTTTCGGACTGTGGTGGCGCGGGCGGTTACTCCGACGCGCCGGGGGCGTTGTCGAGCACTTCGCCGGCGTAGGTGGAGATGCGGGAGATCATTTCCTCGATGTCGCGTTCGTCGGGGTGGACGTCCTTGATGGTGGCGAGCAGATGGCCCATGAAGCGGGTGAGATGGCGGGAGGATATGCCGCGGCCGTGGTGGACGTAGTCGAGGGGCTGGCCGGAGTATTCGAGGGGGCCGTCGAGGGCGGCGGCGAAGAACTCGCGCTGCATGGAGCGGAGTTTTTCCATGGGTGTGAAGCGGAAGAAGGGTTCGAGTTCGGGGTCATCGAGGACGCGGTCGTAGAACTCGTTGACGAGCCGGGTGACGGCTTCGTCGCCGCCGATCCGTTCGTAGAGTGACTTGGTCTGGGTGTTCATGGGTTACCGCCTTCCGAGGAGATTGAGCACCTGGGCGATGGCTGCTTCGGCGCCCTGGCGCATGGCTTCTTCTTTGTCAGTTTGGGAAATGGGTGCGACGGCGGGCGTGGCCGCGGGGGCGGCGGTCCACTGGTCGAGAATGGCGCGGGCCTCAAGGCGGTCATGGCACCAGGCGGCGAGGTCGCGCGAGACGGCGATGCGGGCGTTGTTGGCCGCGGTGATGTAGGGCACGGCGAGCGGGGCGCGGGTGTGGAAGCCGGCGAGGAACTTGTCGAGTTCGACGGGGTCGTGGTCGCCTTCGAGTTCGGGGAGGGTGCGGAAGTGGGGGCGGCGGCGTGGGCGGCGGTCCAGGTGTTGGCTTCGACGGGGTGGACGCGGAAGCAGTCGCGGAAGGTGGGCGCGCCGGGGGAGTAGGTGTAGAGCGGCCAGGCTTTGGCGAGGCCGAGGATGGCGGATTCGGCCCAGCCGCCCGCGGCCGGGGTGGCGATGAGAGCGAGGGCGGGACCGGTGTGGGCGGCGGCGCGGTGGAGCGCGGGGGTGAGGTGATCGGGGAAGGCGAGGGAGCCCTGGAGGACGAAGGGATCGCGGAGCGCGATGGCGAGCTGGGCGAAGTCGGGCGATTCGGAGAGAAGGGCTTCGGGGGAGAGCGCCGGTTCGGCGACGACGATCTGGATGGGCGCGCCGGAACGCGATGGGGAGTGTGGCGGCCTGGGCGGCGGTGAGGAAGACGAGGACCGGGGGGAGGGCGGCGAGTTCGGCGGGTTCGGCGGCCTGCCAGCGGAAGCGGGCGAGGATGGCGTCGTGGGTCTCGGGGAGGTAGGCCTCTTCGAGTTCGAGGCGGGCGACGCGGAGGGCGCGGAGGACGGTTTCGTGGGCGGCGAGCTCGGCGAGGGTGTGGGTGAGTGCGGTGGCGCAGGGATCGGCGGCCGAGTGGAGTTCGGCGTGGAGGGGGTTGGGTACGGCGTGGGTGTGGAAGATGCGGAGCGGGGGCTGGGCGGCGGTATTGGAGACCGCCTGGCGAAGGGTGGAGAGGGTACGGAGGCAGCGGTCGCGGCGGTCGGGCGCCATGCGGTGGACGGGGTTTGTGCGGCGGCGGAGGGCGCCGGCCAGGGAGGCCATGTTGAGGAACTGGCCGGCGGCGGCGCCGAGGGAGGTATGGATGGTGGAGGGGGAAATGGCGTCGGCGGAGTGGGAGTCGTCGAGGGCGAGGAGGTCGGCGAGGCGGTCGGCGGTGTGGCGGAGGCGGTCGAGGAAGGCCGCGTGGGCGGGGCCGCGTTCGGTGAGGAGAGCGGCGGCGGGGAGGATGGCGGCGGCGTCGGCGGTGAAGGGGACGACGGGGCCGTGGGGGAGTCGGATGGGATACGACGCCGACTCGCCGGGGATGGAGCGGCCTTCGGCGACGAGGTCGAAGGTGAGGGCGGGGATGGCGTCTTCGAGGCCCTGGGCCGTGATGTGGAAGGTGCGGAGCTGTTCGGGGAGGGTGGCAGTCATGGTGGCCTCTAGAGTTCGAATTTGCTCAGCCACTTTTCGGTGGCGGCGAGTTTGTCGGCCTGGGAGCGGCCGACGCCGACCGAGGTTTGCAGGTCGTAGCGGGGCGCGGATTCGTCGCGATAGAGCAGGCCGACGGGGTAGACATCCTCGCGTTGGGCGATGGCGCGGGCGGCGTTGAGGTCCGACGGGTTGTGGGCGGCGCGGTTAGGGAAGAGGCGCTGCAGACCGGGGTCGAGCGGTATGCCGTTTTCGTCCTGGAGCAGGAGGCAGTGGGTCATATCGCTTTGTGCCTCGGCGAAGATGTGGGAGGTGAAGTGGGGGCAGCGCTGGAGGACGCGGACGAAGCTGGTGCCTTTGTGCTCGTAGGCGGCGCGGATGGTGTTGTAGAGGTGGGGCGGGTTCCAGTCGACGGTCTGGGCGACGAAGGAGGCGTTGGTTACGCCGAGAGTGACCGAGAGCGGGTTGAGCGGGGGCAGGACGTTGCCGCGCGGGTGGGTGTTGGACTTTTCGCCGGTGCGGGTGGTGGGGGAGGTCTGGTTCTTGGTGAGGCCGTAGATGTTGTTGTCGAGCAGGAGGATCGTCAGATCCATGTTGTAGCGGATGGTGTGGATCCAGTGGGCGGTGCCGATGGCGCAGCAGTCGCCGTCGCCGGTGACGACGAACATGTGGAGGTCCGGGCGGCGGGAGCGGATGCCGGCGGCGACGGGGAAGGCGCGGCCGTGGAGGCCGTGGAAGCCGTAGGTGGCCATGTAGTGGGGGAAGCGGGACGAGCAGCCGATGCCGGAGACGCAGACGGTCTTTTCGGGCGGGAGCTGTTTGTCGCGGGCGAGTTTCTGGACGGCGTTCAGGACGGCGTGGTCGCCGCAGCCGGGGCACCAGCGGGCCGTGGCGCCCTGGTAGTCCTCGAGGGTGCAGGTGCGGGGCGCGGCTTCGACTTCCCACTCATTGCGTAGGCCTTGCATGGTTAGTTCTCCTTGGAAATCATGTCGAGCCGGCGGCGGAGTTCGGTGGCGATCCGCGACGGGGGGATGGGGCTGCCAGGGACCTGGGACCAGCAGTCGATGTCGGTGAGGGTCTGCGAGCGGAGGAGCTGGCAGAGTTGCGAGTAACGGCGCGATTCGGGGTTGATGAAGGGCGCGTCGACGGGGTCGGAGTAGTTGACCTCGACGGTGATCACCTTCTTGAAGCGCTGGAAGATCGGTTTCAGGCCGGGTTCGAGCGGGGAGAGGAAACGGAGGTGGATGGAGGAGACGCGGCGGCCTTCGGCGCGCAGGGTGTCGACGGCTTCCTCGATGCAGCCGAGCGTGGAGCCCCAGCCGATGACGAGCAGGTCGCCTTCGGGATCGCCGTGGACCTTGGGGGGCTGGAGCGCGCTTTGCAGGACGGCCAGTTTGCGGGAGCGCATTTCCATGGAGCGCTGGTTGATGGCGGACTCGTAGGCGACGTGGCTTTCCTCGTCGTGGGCGAGGCCGGTGAGCACGTATTCGCCGCCGCGCTGGCCGGGGCTGGGCCGGTTGGAGAGGCCGGTGTCGTGGTCCCAGGCGGAGGGCGGGCCGGCGTGGACCCAGGCGGCCTGGTCGACGGGCGGGGCGAGCCACTCGGTCTGCAGTTGCGGCTTGGGGAAGGGCTGCTGGCCGGTGGCGAGATTGGCGTCGGAGAGCAGCATGACGGGGCCGCGGAACTCTTCGGCGAGGCGGCGGGCGGTGACGACGAAGTGGAAGCACTCTTCGATGGTGGCCGGGGCGATGATGATCTTCGGGCTGTCGCCGGGCGAGGCGTAGAGGGCGGCGAGGAGGTCGCCCTGCTCGATCTTGGTGGGCAGGCCGGTGGAGGGGCCGCCGCGCTGGACGACGACGATGACGAGGGGCACTTCGGCCATGACGGCGTAGCCGAGGAACTCGGTTTTGAGGGCGAGGCCGGGGCCGGAGGTGATGGTGACGGCGGTCTTGCCGGCGTAGGAGGCGCCGATGGCGAAGCCGATGGCGGCGATTTCGTCTTCGGCCTGGTGGACGAAGCCGCCGGCTTCCTGCAGCGCCTGGGCGAGGAAGTGGGAGGCGGAGGTCGCGGGTGTGATGGGATACATCGAGCAGACCTCGATGCCGGCGGCCATAACGCCGAGGCCGATGGCCTGGTTGCCGTTCATAACGACCATGGGCTGGGTGGGCTTCTGCGCGGGGATGTGGTAGCGCTGCTGGACGTTGGCGAGAGCCCAGTCGTAGCCGTCGTTGAAGAGGTCGACGTTTTTCTGGATGACCGCCTCGCCTTTTTTGGCGAAGCGTTTGGCGATGGAGCCGGCGACGGTGGAGCGGTCGAGGTCGTAGATGGCGCAGAGCAGGCCGAGGACCCACATGTTCTTGCCCTTTTTGGGGTCATCGGTGTGTTTGCGGCACTCGGCTTCGATGGGGACTTCGACGACGAAGTAGGACTTGGCGTTGAAGTCCGAGAGGGCTTCGGCGTAGCGGCGGCGGATCTCGTCGTCGGGATGGTCGGACCAGGTTTTGTCGACGTAGACGATGGTGCCGGGGCGGAGGGCGCCGGCGTCGATGCGGGAGTAGAGGACCTGTTCGTTGAGAGCGACGACGATGTCGGCGCAGTCGCCGGCGTTGGTGACAGGTTTCGAACCGAGGCGGATGCGGTTGCCGGAGGCGCCGGCGCGGGAGCGGCTGGGCGGTTCGATCTCGGCGGGGATGATCTCGACGGTCCAGATGCCGTTGCCGTTGCGGGCGCAGAGGTCGGCGAACATCTGGCCGCAGGTCTGCGCGCCTTCGCCGGAGTCGGAGACGATTTCGACGATGTGTTGATCGACGATTTGCGCGGCGCTGGCGGCGTGGGCGGAGCCGGCTTCGGCGATGGTGGATGGCATGCGCTACTGTCCTTCCTGACTGGCGAACGGGGGGAACCCGGGGGTGGAATGGGCGCGGCCGGCGGGGTCGACGAGGAGAGCTTCGACCTTTTCGGCGCGGGCGAGGACGAGACCCTTTGCAGGGCCCAGAATGAAGATGACTTTGGAGAGCACGACGCCTTTTTCGGCGCTTTCAGAAAGCACGGTGACGGAGGTGGCGGCGCGGGCAGGCCAGCCGGTGCGGACGTCGATGATGTGGTGGAAGCGGACACCGTCGACCTCGCGGAAGCGTTCGTAGTCGCCGGAGGTGAGCAGCGCCTGGTTGACGGGCGAGACCGCGCCGAGCAGTTCGCCGCGGGGCTTGCGCGGGTGTTGAATGCCGAGGCGCCACGGGGCGCCGGCGCGGGTGCCGGAGACGCGGACGTCGCCGCCGCCGTCGACGAGCGCATTGGCGAAACCGGCGCGGGCGATGACCTCGGCGGCGCGGTCGACGGCGTAGCCTTTGGCGATGCCGCCGAGGCCGATGCTCATGGTCGATTTGGGCAGGAAGATGCGGTTGCCGTCGATCTGGAGGGCGCGGTAGTCGACGTTGCGGCGGGCGGCGTCGACGGCGGCCGGGGTGGGCGGGCGGAAGGAGTCGTCGAACTTCCAGATGCGGCCCATGCCGCGCCAGGTGATGTCGAAGGCGCCATCGGAGATTTCGGAATAGTGCCGCGCGCGCTCGAGCATCTCGCGGAGTTCGGCGGGCACTTCGACGGGATGGATACCGGCCGCGGCGTTGACGCGGGAGATGGGGGAATCGGGTTTCCACTCCGACATCAGATTGTCGATGCGGACGAGTTCGGCGAAGGCGGCGTTGATGGCCGACTGCGCGGCGGCCGGGCGGCCTTCGTCGAAGACTTCGAGGGTCCAGACGGTGCCCATTAAAGGACGGCTCTGGCGGATGGTGGCCGCGGGCTGTTCGCGGGGGACAAAGCGGAGGGCGAACAGGGTGCCGGCGATGGCCAGCCCGATTGCGGTTCGTCTCCAAACATTCACCATACGGAGCCTTCGTTGTGCACGTTGAGTTCCAAACGCTCGTTCGAGAATGGCCCTTGTCTTGCGATAGGAACCGCAGCAGACCAAGCCGCTATGAGCACATGGATCAGTAAAAATTGCCAGATTTCCAGGGATTTAGCGGTGTTTCAGGGGTCAATCGGGGGGTGTGCCGTCCGGAAACCGGGATTCCACCGGGGCATATCCCCCACCAAGACCGGGCCGAATGGCGCGGCAAGGAGGGCCGACCGATGACAGAGTTGCTGATCGCTGGCGCCGTAATGGGTGCGATCGGAGTGCTGCTGGCGGCGGTACTGGCCCTGGCGGACAAAAAGTTTTATGTGTGGGAGGATCCGCGGATCGACCAGGTGGAGGCGCTGCTGCCGAAGGCCAATTGTGGGGCCTGCGGGTGCGCCGGGTGCCGGGCCTTCGCCGAGAAGGCGGTGAAGGGTGAGATCCAGCCGGCCAAGTGCACAGTGAGCAGTCCGGCCGGGGTGGCGGCGATCGCCGAGCTGCTGCAGATCGACGCCGGGACGCTGGACCGGCGCGTGGCGCGGCTGGCGTGCGCGGGCGGTCAGCACGTGGCGCGGAACCGGGTTAAGTATGAAGGCCTGGCCAGCTGCCGCGCGGCGGCGCTCGTTAACGGCGGAGGCAAGGGGTGTTCGTGGGGCTGCCTGGGCCTGGCCGATTGCGAGCGCGTGTGCAACTTCCATGCGATCCACATGGACAAGCATGGGCTGCCGGTGGTGACCGAGGCGCTGTGCACGGCCTGCGGGGACTGCGTGAATGTGTGTCCGAAACAGCTGTTCTCGCTGCATGCGGTGAGCCACCGGCTGTGGGTGGCGTGCAATAACCGCGCCGACGGGCAGACGGCCGAGGCCGACTGCGATGTGGCCTGCACGGCGTGCGGACGCTGCGCCGCCGACGCGCCGGGCGGGTTGATCCAGATCGTCAACAACCTTGCCGTGGTCGACTACGCGAAGAACACGCTGGCGACGCGGACGCCGATCGAACGGTGCCCGACCGGGGCGATCGTGTGGTTTGAGAAGGACAAGGGACCGCAGCGCGGGCTCGAAGCAAAGAAGATTACCAGACAATCCCCGCTTCCGGTGGCGGAAGCGGATCTGCCGCTTGAGAAGACGGCCAATTCCTAGGAGGGAGCTACAGCATGAGCGCCAAACAGACATTTCGATTTCCCGGAGTACGGCAGGCGATGGACGGCAATACGGCCGTCATTATGTGCGAGCGGGAGTCGAGCGACGCCGCAGGCGCTTATCCGATTACGCCCTCCACACAGATGGGCGAATACTGGGCGGAAGAGTCGGCCAAGGGGCACATCAACATTTCGGGTCGGCCGCTGATCTTTATCGAGCCCGAGGGCGAGCATGCCGCCGAGCCGAGCGATTTTTTGGTAGTCCATTTTACTATG
>CAYMTH010000090.1:11087-11501 GCA_964393235.1 uncultured Solibacteraceae bacterium
GACGGGCCTGCGCGCGACGAACTTCTCGTCGGGGCAGGGCATCGCTTACATGCATGAGTCGCTCTATGCAGCCGTCGGCAAGCGGCTCACCTACGTGCTCAACATGGGCTGCCGCGCGATCACGAAATCGACGCTGAACGTGCACGCGGGCCACGACGACTATCACTGCATCGATGACACGGGCTTCTTCCAGGTGCTCGGCAAGAGCGCGCAGGAAGTGTGCGACCTCAACATCATCTCGCACAAGATTGCCGAGATGTCGCTGACGCCGGGCATCTGCGCGCAGGACGGGTTTCTTACCACCCACCTCATCGAATCGTTGCTGCTGCCCGAACGCGAACTGATCGAAGAGTACCTGGGCCGGCCCGACGACATCATCGACACGCCGACCCCCGCACAGCGGATTCTCTACGG
>CAYMTH010000091.1:0-9744 GCA_964393235.1 uncultured Solibacteraceae bacterium
GTCGCGCCCTCACGGGTATCGAGCCGCAGGTTCGCCATCCGCCCCGAAGCGTCGCCGCCGTGGCAGCTCAGACACTTGTCGGAGAGGATGGGCAGCACGTCGCGGCTGAAACGGACCGGTTCCTGGGCCGCGGCCGGCAGCGCCGCCAGCAGCAGTACGAGCCAAATCGCCATACCGTCATCGTTTCCCAACCGCCGGGCGGTCCGCAATGTCGGAATATGTGATTCCGTTGTACTATTCTATCATGAAGACCCGGTTCCCGGTCTCGCTCTATTCGACGGCCAGCCCGGCGCACCAGGAGGTCTTCTATACGGTCCCTCGCGCGGGGCACATGATCGGCGGGCCGGACCACCGGATCCGGCGCGAGCACTTCCCCGGCCACGAGCTCATATACTGCCTGAAAGGCGCGGGTTACGTCCGTATCGAGGGCGTGACGCACCGGGTGGGCCCGGGCGAGCTGGCCTGGGTGAACTGCCACCGTCCGCACGAGCACGGGGCGGTGAAGGCCGACCCGTGGGAGGTGCTCTGGATCCGTGTCGAGGGGCCGCGGCTGGACCGGATGTGTACTATGCTGTCGGCATCGGCCGACCCGGTTTTTCGCGTTCCCGACCCGTCGGCGGTCTACCAGGAGATCTTCGCCCTCCTTGCGAGCGGCGCGCCGGACGCTGCCCCGCTGCTGCACGCGGCCGTCGCGCGGCTGCTGGCCATAATCTGCTGCGCCCGGCGTCCGCGCGAAGCCGGCGCCGACGTGCCCGAACCGCTGCGCCGCGCCGTCGAGCGGATGAAGCTGTTCTATTTCGAGCCGCACACGGTGGACGGGCTCGCCGCGCTGGCCGGCATGAGCGCCTCGCACTTTTCGCGGGTCTTCAAGGCCGCCTTCGGCACCAGCCCGATCGACTGGCTGCGGCGCGAGCGCATCAGCCAGGCCAAGCGACGGCTGGGCGACACGCGCGACCCGATTCAGTGGATTGCGCAGGCGGTCGGCTACCGGGACCGGTTCTTCTTCAGCAAGGACTTCAAGAAGCTCACCGGACTCACCCCGAGCGAGTTCCGGGACCGGGAGCGCGTCCTGCATTCGTACTATGCTGGGACGGATGACGCCCCCGTCGACCGGGATCGAGGACATCATAGATCGGCTGCCGGATGACTTCGGCCAGCGGATCTACTATGTCGCGCTGCGGAAGCTGCGGTCGCGGGCCGCGGCCGAGGACGTACGCAACGAGACCCTGGTCCGCGTGATCGCGGCGCTGCGCGCCGGCCAGTTGCGGACGCCGGAGGCGCTGCCCGGCTTCGTGCTCGGCATCGCCCGGAACGTGATCCTCGAAGAGCAACGCAAGGGCGCCCGCGCCGACGCGCTGGGCGATCGCGACTTCGCCTTCGACGCCGAGCAGCCGCTGGTGGACCATACCGTCCGCCGCGCCATCGATTCGACGCTGGCGCGCCTGAAGCCGCGCGAGCGCGAGGTGCTGCGGCTCACCTATTACGAAGAGCTGAGCAAGGAAGAGATCTCCGAGCGGCTGGGCATCATCCCGGAGCGGGTACGGCTGGTGAAGTCCCGCGCGCTGGCCAGGTTCCGCGAATTCTACGGGCGGCTGACGGAGGGCAAACGAAAATGACCGATACAATCCGGCCCGGGCATTCACCTAATGATGGAGCCACTCTGACACACCAGCAAGCAATCGACGGCCGGATGGCCGATGCCTACGTGGACGCGCGGCTGCCGGAAGCGGACGCGGCGGCGTTTGAAGCGCATCTGTTCGCCTGTCGCGAGTGCTGGGCGGAGGTGCAGGCGCTGGAGCGGCTGCGGGCCGGCGTCCGGGACGCGGCGGCGACGGGCCGCATCGAGACGCACCGTGGTCCGGCCGTGTGGACCTGGGCGTTCGCGGCGGCGGCCGTGGTGCTGGCCGGGTTCGCGTCGTGGACGGTGCTGGTGCAGGTGCCGCGGCTGGAACGGGATCTGGCGGCGGCCTGGGAGGCGGCCGCGGCGGCGCCGAAGCGCGTGGAAGTGCCGGTGGTGGTGGCGCAGGCCAATCTGCCCGTGGTGATGCTCGAAGCGTCGCGGGCCGGGGCGCCGACCGGCGTGAAGCTGCCGGAAGGAGCGCGGCAAGTGGCGTTCTGGATGGACGGCGCGGCGGGCGTGGGTCCGTTCCGGTTGTTGATCGCCGACGCGCGGGGCGGGGAGGTGCTGACGCTCGAAGGGTTGAAGGCGAACGGGCACGGCGCGCTGACGGCGGCGGTTCCGGCGGACAGGCTGCCGCCCGGGCTCTACACGGCCCGGGTGATCGGCAACGCGGGCGCGCTGGCGGCCGAGTACAAGTTCGAAATCCGGAGGTAGCCGGAGATGTGGCGGGTCCTATTCTTGCTCGCGTTGCCGGCGGCGCAGTTCAGCGGGCAGCGGCCGCTGGCGCGGTGGGTGCTCGAAGAAGGCGTGGCAGTGTACGGTGACCGCGCACTATCCGGACCGCTGGGCGGTGCGGCCGAACCCGTGCGCGTGGGAACCGGGCGCGGCCTCGGGGTGGCGGCCGATGCTCGACCTGATCGAGTACGAGATCGGTTGGGAGCTGCCGGCGGGAGTGGACCGGGAAGCGCTGGAAGAGGTGGTGTGCGACTGCCTGTCGATCGTCAGCGACCTGTTCGGCTACCGGCACGGGCAGGGAGGGGACGCGGTGGCGTGTTCGATGCGGGAGTTCGGCGAGGCGTTCAAGTGGGCGGTGCGCGAGGGTGCAGCCGGCCGTGACGCCGGCGTGGCCGGACCCGTTTTGAGCTACCTTGGAAAGTGATGACGAAGAACGTACTTGGCGGTGTTTTGCTGACCTGTTGCACGGATCCCCTGACCGGCTTTTACCGGGACGGGAAGTGCAATACGGGGCCGGATGACGTGGGCAAGCACCATGTTTGCGTGAAGGTGACCGAGGAGTTTCTGCTGCACCAGGCGTCGATCGGCAACGACCTGATCACGCCGCGTCCGCAGTGGGGCTTTCCGGGATTGAAGCCGGGCGACTGCTGGTGCGTATGCACGGAGCTGTGGAAGCTGTCCTATGAGGCGGGCATCCGGGCGCCAGTGCGGCTGGAAGCGACGCACGAGAACGCGCTCGAGGACGTGACGCTCGAGATGCTGACGGCCTGCGCGCGGGTGAACTAGGCGTAGGGGTCGACGCGGATTTTGAGTTTGGCCGGAAGCGGGTCGGGGTCGATATTGGCGACCGCGACCCGCTGCCTTTTCGCGGTGGCGGCGGCGAGACCGGCGATCTGGCCGAGGGTCATCCAGACCGGCTCCATGCGGAGCACGGACATGGCGACGTGGGTGCAGGAGAGGGCGACGGGGACCAGCAGGTTGTCGATCTTCTTCGGCAGCATGGCGCCGTAGGGAACCTGGCCGGGCTGGGCGGGGCCGAACGCCTTCTTCGGATACCAGAGGACGCCTTCCATGTAGCCGTCGACGGCATAGCGGCGGTCGTGGCAGGGGTGGACGTCGAAGGAGTGTTCGCCGATGGCGATGGGGTGGGCGACGCTGGGTGTGCGTTTGGTTTTGGGGTCGACGGTGAAGTTGTGCTGGGTGACGAGGGCGCGGCCCTCGATGCGGCGTCCCTGGCGGACGTAGATCTGCCAGGGCCAGTGGTTGGAACCGGCGAACTCGGTTTTCGGCAGGCCGATGGGTTGCCAGGATTCGCGGATGGCGGCGGGGACGCGCGGGTCGGTTTTGAGGAACCAGACGAGGCCGTGGACGTGATCGACGTGGAACTGGGCGAGGCGGGCGCGATGGTGGCGGGCGGCTTCGGGCCAGGTCCAGCTGGCGCCGGGGAGGTTGGCCGAGGTCATCGCCTCGATGTTGCCGTTCATCTGGAACTTGCGGTTGGGGAGCTGGGTGCCGCGGCCGATGCGGGTCACGCGACCGGAGGCGAAGTCGTCGAGGAGGGGAAGGTAGTCGGGGAGGTGGAGGTCGTAGGTGGCGGGCTTTTCGATGGGGACGCGGATGGTGGGATCGTCGGTAAAGATGCAGCGGGCGCAGAAGGCCTGGATGGCGGGGGAGGCCTCGCCGGTGTCGGGGGTTAGGATCTGGCGGCCGGTGCGCCAGTTCATGTAATGGATGCCGGCGAAGGGTTCGCCGTGTTCGGCGCGGGACTCGCGGCCGACGCGGTAGGGGACGCCGGCGGCGGCGGCGAGGTCGCCTTCGTAGGTGCCGTCGATGAAGGTGGCGGCGGTGATGGTGAGTTTGGCGCCGCCGGGGGCGTCGAGCTCGGCGGAGGTGACGCGGCCATTGGCGGTGGTCGCTTTGACGAGGTGATGGCCGGGGAGGTGGGTGAGGAGTGGTTCGCCGCGGACCATTTTGTCGAAGGCGGCTTCGGCGACGGAGGGTTCGTAGTACCAGCCGTCGTGGGTCCGGGCGTATTCGGTGGGATCGTTCGCTAGGGTGCGCTGGTAGTGGGCGCGGACGAGGCCGATGAACTCGGCCACCTGGCCGCCGAAGAGCTCGGTGCGGACGGCGTCGGTGGTGGAAAGGCCGCTGGCGGCCATGCCGCCGAGGTGCATTTGCGGGCAGGCGAGGATGACGCGGAGGCCCTGGCGGGCGGCCTCGACGGCCGCGGTGACGCCGCCGGGGGTGGAGCCGTAGACGAAGACGTCGCAGGCGCGGGGGGCGGGGGCGGCGGCGGCCGCGAGGGGCGTGGCGAGGAAGGCGCGACGGTTCATGGCTGGATGCGGCGGATCGCTTCGGCGAGCGGGACGTCGACGGACTCGCGGGTGCGGCGGGTGGCGAACTCGACGAGGCCTTGCGCGAGTTTCTTGCCGACGGTGATGCGATAGGGGACGCCGATCAGGTCGGCATCCTTGAACTTCACGCCGGGGCGCTCGTCGCGGTCGTCGAGCAGCGGGTCGAGACCGGCCTGTTTCGCCTCTTTGTAGAGCGCTTCGGCGGCTTCGCGGAGGGCGGGGTCGGCGGCATTGACCGGGGTGATGACGACGTCGAAGGGGGCGATGGCGCGGGGGAGGCTGATGCCGTTCTGGTCGTTGTAGAGCTCGACGGCGGCGCAGAGGACGCGTTCGATGCCGATGCCGTAGGAGCCCATGATGACCGGGGTCTCCTTGCCGTTCTCGTCGAGGACCTTGAGGCCCAGGGCGTGAGCGTACTTGTAACCGAGCTTGAAGATATGGCCGATTTCGACGGTTTTGACGATTTCGAGCGGGGCGCCGGTTTCGAGTTCCGTGTCGCCGGGGGCGGCCTGGCGGAGGTCGTGCCATTGGGGCTGGAAGTCCTCGCCGGGGGTGACGTTGCGCAGGTGATAGTCGTCGCGGTTGGCGCCGGCGATCATGTTGCGGCGGTTCTGGAGGGCGAGGTCGGCGAGGATCGGCATGTTCGAGACGCCGACGGGGCCGAGCGAGCCGGCGGCGGCGCCGAACCACTCTTCGATCTCGTGCGGGAAGGCGGGGCGGAACTCGGCGGCGCCGGTGGCGGCCTGGAACTTGGTTTCGCTCAACTGGTGATCGCCGCGGACCATGACGAGGACCGGCTTGCCATCGGCGACCATGACGAGCGACTTCATCTGGCTGGTTTCGGGCAGGCCGGTGAAGGCGGCGATGTCGGCGATGGTTTTGCGGTTGGGGGTGTGGAAGGGCTCGGGGTCGAGGTCGCCTTCGGGGTCGGGAATGGCGGGCGGGACGGGACGGGAGACGGCTTTTTCGAGGTTGGCCGCGTAGCCGGTGGATTTGCAGACGGCGACGAAGTCCTCGCCGGCGTTGGAGGCGACCATGAACTCGGTGGACTGGGAGCCGCCCATGGAGCCGGAGTGGGCGTCGACGGCGAGGTATTCGAGGCCGCAGCGTTCGAAGATGCGGCAGTAGGCGGCGTGGTGCTTGTCGAAGCTGGCGTCGAGGCCGGCGGGGGTGAGGTCGAAGGAGTAGGAGTCCTTCATTAAGAACTGGCGGACGCGGAGGAGGCCGGATTTGGGGCGGGGTTCGTCGCGGAACTTGGTCTGGATCTGGTACCAGATTTGCGGGAGTTGTTTGTAGCTGCGGAGTTCGCCGCGGGCGAGGGCGGTCATGTTCTCCTCGTGGGTCATGCCGAGGCAGAGGTCGCGGCCGTTGCGGTCGCGGAGGCGGAACATGTTGTCGCCCATGACGTCCCAGCGGCCGGACTCCTTCCAGAGTTCGGCGGGCTGGAGGGCGGGGAGGTGAATCTCCTGGGCGCCGATGGCCTCCATCTCCTCACGGATGATGCGCTGGATCTTCTGGAGCGACCGCTGGGCGAGGAAGAGGTAGTTGTAGATGCCGGCCGAGAGCTGGCGGATATAGCCGGCGCGGAGGAGGAGTTGATGGCTGGCGACCTCGGCCTCGGCGGGCGTCTCGCGGAGGGTGGGTATGAAGAGTTGGCTCCACAGCATAGTGAGAGTAAAAAAGGGTAGCATGATACGATTGGAAAGTAGCCCATGAAGATTGCCATTGGCGCTGATCACGCAGGGTTCGCCCTTAAAGAGCGCCTGTCGGGGAAACTGAAGGAAGCTGGCCACGAGGTGGTCGACTTCGGCACGAATTCGACCGAATCGACGGATTATCCGGACTTTGCGGCCGCGGTGGGGCGGGCGGTGTCGACGCAGCAGTGCGAGCGGGGGTTGCTCGTGTGCTCGAGCGGGGTCGGGATGTCGATTGCGGCCAACAAGATACCCGGGGTGCGGGCGGCGCTCGGGGTGAACGCGGACGAGGTTTCGTATACGCGGAAGCACAACGACGCGAACGTTCTGGCGATCGGGGCGAAGTACACGGACGAAAAGCTGGCGACCGAGCTGGTGGAGACGTTCCTGGCAACCGAGTTCGAAGGCGGGCGGCACGCGCGCCGGATCGAGAAAATCAACCAACTGGAGCAGGAAAACCACAAATCATGAACTACCGGACACTGGCGGAGGTAGATCCGCAGGTATTTGAAGCGATTCAGCAGGAGACGGAGCGGCAGAATTCGCGGCTGGAGTTGATCGCGAGCGAGAACTTCACCTCGGAAGCGATTTTGGAAGCGGCCGGGAGCGTCTTCACGAACAAATACGCGGAAGGGTATCCGGGGAAACGGTATTACGGCGGTTGCGAGTACGCCGATGTGGTGGAAAACCTGGCGCGGGACCGGGCCAAGCAGCTTTTCGGGGCCGAGCACGCGAACGTGCAGCCGCACTCGGGGTCGCAGGCGAACGCGGCGGCCTATATGGCGGTCTTGAACCCGGGCGACACGATTCTGGGCATGGACCTGGCGCATGGCGGGCACCTGACGCACGGGCACAAGCTGAATTTTTCGGGCAAGCTGTATAACGTCGTCGGGTACGGCGTGCGGCAGGAAGACGAGCGGATCGACTACGACGCTTTGGCGGCGAAGGCGGAAGAGCACAAGCCGAAGATGATCATCGCCGGGGCGAGCGCGTATCCGCGGATCATCGATTTCGCGAAGTTCCGCGAGATCGCCGACGCGGTGGGCGCGATCTTCCTGGTGGACATGGCGCACTACTCGGGCCTGGTGGCGGCGGGGCTGTATCCGAATCCGTGCAATTGGGCGGACATCGTGACGACCACGACGCACAAGACGCTGCGCGGGCCTCGGTCCGGCCTGATTCTGTGCAAGGAGAAGTACGCGGCGGCGGTGGACCGGTGCGTGTTCCCCGGCCAGCAGGGCGGGCCGCTGGTGCACATCGTGGCGGCGAAGGCGGTTTGCTTCCTGGAAGCGCTGCAGCCGTCGTTTGTCGAGTACCAGAAGCAGGTGATCAAGAACGCGCAGGCGCTGGCGGCGTCGATGGCCAACAACGGCTATCGCGTGGTGAGCGGCGGCACGGATTCGCACCTGGTGCTGGTGGATGTGTTCGCCAAGGGCGTGCGGGGCAAGGACGCCGAATGGGCGCTCGACGAGGCCTACATTACTGCGAACAAGAACGGGATTCCGTTCGACCAGAACCCGCCGCTGAACCCGAGCGGCATCCGTCTGGGCTCGCCGGCGTGCACGACGCGCGGTTTCGGCGAGAAGGAGTTCGACACCGTGGGCGCGTTGATCGCCGAGGTGCTGGACGGGCTGGCGGCGCACGGCCGGGACGGCGTGCACGATACGCTGGCGGCGGTGCGCGGGAAGGTCGGCGAGTTGACGTCGCGGTTCCCGTTGTACGAGTGGAAGCAAGCCGGCGCGGCGCGAGGGTAAGTGGCAACGGTCGCGATCGACATCCGCCATCTGGACGATTTCGGGTACGGAACCTATATCCGGAACCTGATCCGGGCGATGGCGGAGCTGGAGAAAGAGATCCAGTTTGTGTTGATCGCCAAGCCGGGCGGCGTCGGGGAACTGGGGCCGCTGGCGGAAAATTTCCGCATGGTGGAGTATCCGCGGGAGGATTCGGGGAAGCTGGAAAACATCGCTTTCCCGCTCTTTTTGCGGCGTTTAGGCGCCGATCTGGTGCATATTCCGCTCAATAACGTGCCGATCTTCATGCCGAAGCCTTATGTCGTGACGATTCACGACATGAGCAGCCTGGTGTTCGACTACGACAACGACACGCGGGACCGGTTGCACCTGTGGCGGTTCCGGCGGGGACTGGAGCGGGCGGACCGGGTGATCGCGGTGAGCGGGGCGACGCGGCGGGACGTGCTGAACCTGATGAACCTGCCGCCGGACCATGTGCGGCAGATCTATAACGCGATCGATCCGGGCTTTCTGGCGATCGAGACCGACGACCGGAAGCGGCGGGAGGTGCTGGAGCGGTATCAGATCCAGTATCCGTACCTCTTGTATGCCGGGTCGGTGAACCCGCGAAAGAACGTGGCGCGGATCGTGGAAGCGCTGGCGCTGCTGCGGCAGGACCTTGTAGATCATCCGCGGTACAAAGATCTGCGGCTGGTGATTATCGGCGACCAGATCTCGAAGTATCCGGCATTGCGGCGGGCGGTGCACCAGTCGCGTGTGAACGACGCCGTGCGGTTTCTGGGGTTCGTGAAGCGGGACGAGTTGAAGGTTTTCTACCAGGGAGCCGAGGTGTTCGTCTTTCCTTCGCTGTATGAAGGGTTCGGGTTGCCGCCGCTGGAGGCGATGGCGCTGGGGACGCCGGTGGTGTCGAGCGGGGTGAGCGCACTGCCGGAAGTGGTGGGCGACGCGGCGATGATCGTGAAGCCGGAGAATGTGTTCGACATCGCGCGGGGGATTCGTGAGGTGCTGCTCGACGAGGGGTTGCGGGCGGACCTGATTGCGCGGGGGCGGGAGCAGGTGAAGCGGTTCAGTTGGTACGAGACGGCGCGGCAGGTGCTGGAGACGTACCGGGACGTGATGAACAAGCGGTAGTCAGGCGACGTGGTCCTCCCAGCGGCGGCGGCGGTTGAGCCAGATGACGCGGGCGATGACGAGGTCGAGCAGGTTGTCGCCGGCGATGGGGAGGCGGGTCCAGGAATCGGGGAAGGCGCGGTTGCGCTCGGAGATGAGGAAGAGGGTGTCGCCGTCGCGGAGGAGGCTGCGGACGCAGAGGCCGGCGGGGGTGCGGACGACGTAGTAGCCCTGGGACTGGAACAGGGTGCGGGCGGCTTCGGACTGGTCGAGGAGGACGAGGTCGTTGGCGGCGAAGAGGGGTTCCATTTCGGGGTCTTGGGCGAGGGAGACGACGAGGGGGTCGGTGGCGGCCTCGGTGAGGTGGTAGGGGACGGAGTGGATTTCGCGGTGGGGGCCCTTGCGGGGGGCGGGGTGGTTGAGACCGAGGAGGCCGGAGAGGGCGGGGACGGGGCGGAGGCGGTTTTCGCGATGGG
>CAYMTH010000091.1:9754-11497 GCA_964393235.1 uncultured Solibacteraceae bacterium
AGGGGGGGGGAGGGGGGGGTGGTGGTGGGGGGGGGGGGGGCGGGGGGGGGGGGGGGGGTGGGGGGGGGGGGGGGGGGGGGGGGGGGCGGGGAGGGGGCGGGGGCGGTTTTCGCGATGGGGGTTGGTGTTGGAGAGGTGGAGGATGAGTTCGTCGCGGGAGAAGAGGTCGAGGGGGGAGAGGCCGAGGTGGACGAGGAGGATGTCGGTGACCTCGGCGGTGAGGGTACGGGTGCCTTTTAGAAGATGATGCATGTGCGGCTGTGAGATGCCGCAGCGGCGGGCGAAAGCGCGTTCGGTGAGCTCTCCGTTTGAGATGGCCTGGCGGAGGTGGGCGAGCAGGCGGCGCTGCAGGTCCGCGAAGGAGGCGGAGGTGATTCCCATTGGAAATAGGGGAAAAGAAAAATCCGGTTATTTCTAAGGAAAGTATTACGCGGTGGGGAGGGAAAATCAATAGGCATGAACTAAGTCTTTCTTCTGAAAGACATTGGGGATACTGGCGCGAATGGGGAGGGGGATATGGAAAAAATGTGGGTATTGTATTGACTATTTGTGCGGGTGAAATAAATTGGCATTGGAATTGGAATTGAGGTGACTTCGAAGGAGACGAGGGCACCTTTGGGAGGTACAACCAGAATGGAATGGAATCGGTCTGAGACGCTTGGATTAGCGTCCGTGCACTGCACCCTCTGTCACGGATTGGGTATGCGGCCTGGCCGTGGGAACACGGAAGTTCCCTGCCAATGTGTGTTCCGGGCGATCTTCCGGGCATGCTTCCGGAGGTTCCGGCAGAGCGTGGAAAAAGAAAAGCACATGTCAAAGTGCACGATGCAGTTCACGGGGGGACGTGAGCGCAGCATGACCTGGGGCCGTAAGGACGAGGAATATATTGCCGACTTCCTGCTGATGTCGAAGCGGGGCCTGTCGGACGCGGAGTACCGGGTGTTCCGGTATCACTACCTGCTGGGCGCGGACTGGCGCCTGTGCACGATGAAGTTGAAGATGGACCGGGGCGCGTTTTTCCACCTGATCTACCGGATCGAATCGCGGCTGGGCCGGATGTTCCGGGAGACGGAACCGTACGGACTCTACCCGCTGGACGAGTACTTTTACGGAGTGAGTCAGGGGGCGGAAGCGCTGGAGCCGCCGAAGGAAGGGCCGATGCCGCTGCGGCCGCCGATGGCGGCTTAGGTGGGCAAGCGGGCGCCAGGGACGGCGCCCGGACCGAAGGAGTTTGCGAGCGGGTCGGCAGGGAAGTCGGCCCGCTCGCCGTTTTCAGGGGCGGCGGGCGCGGAAGAATTCCTGGAGGAGGGCGGTGGCTTCGGGGGCGAGGACGCCTTCGACGATTTCGACGCGGTGGTTGAGGAGATCGGAATCGGCGATCTGGAACTTGGAGCGGACGCCGCCGAAGCGGAGGTCGCGGGCGGCGAAGACGAGGGTCTTGATGCGGGCGTGGACGAGGGCACCGGCGCACATGACGCAGGGCTCGAGGGTGGCGTAGAGGGTGGCGTTTTCGAGGCGGTAGTTTTGGGCGGCGTGGGCGGCGGCGCGGAGGAGGTTGATTTCAGCGTGGGCGGTGGGGTCGTGGGAGGCGATGGGGGTATTGTGGGCGCGGGCGACGATTTTGCCGGAAATCACGAGGACGGCGCCGACGGGGACCTCGCCGGCGGCGGCGGCGAGGCGGGCCTCGGCGAGGGCGGACGGCATGAAGAGTTCGTGGTCCAATCGGAGATTTGAGTTGGCAGA
>CAYMTH010000092.1:0-11492 GCA_964393235.1 uncultured Solibacteraceae bacterium
GAATGCGCCGGCCTCATCGCCCGCAAACCGTTAGTCAGCCCCGAACCATAGCCGCCCGCGCCGCCGCACCGTCTCGCCCGGCGCGCAGTCGGGGAACTTCGGATCCGAGTGCATGCACGGGCACCGCTCGTTGCCCCACACCCGTCCGCAGTCCTCCCACTCGGTCGCGATCCACTTCCCGTCGGCCGCCTTCACCACCGCGCGCGTCCCGGTCAACGTCTTGTTCGCGTTGGTCTGCGCCGCGAACGCCGGCGCGCCTTTGAACATCACGCACACCTGCGCCCGCATGTTCCGCAGCGTCTCCTCCGACCCGTTCCGCAGCCAGCAGTCCATGTAGACCACCTCGCCGTTCAACCGTATCGACGCGCCGATGACCACCTTGTCTGGCAGCGCCCACTCCGAAGTCAACGCCCCGTCCGGCTCCCGCACCCAGTCCCGGTTCGCGATGGCGACGTTCTTCTCGTCCCACTTCGTCGGAATGTGCGTGTGGCCCAGAAACTCCAGCTTCCCGTTCGCCCACACCGCCTCCGGCAGATCGACGATCACGTACCCCGCGCCCGCCCACGGCAGGAACACCGACGCCTTCGTCCCGCGCATCGGGTTGATCGCACCCTCCAAGAACCCGATCCGCATGTGCCGCCCGCCCGGGTACGGCAGCAGCTTCGGCCCGGCCACGCGCTCCGGTGCCGGTGACTCTTCCGCCAGCCCGGTCACCTGCGTCATCTCCGCCGCCGTGTAGCTGTGTGCGCGCATCACGCCTCGCCAGTACGGCAGCGCCGCGCGCGTCTGTTCCATCTCTTCTGGGAGCGCCAGCTTCCCGTCCTTCGGCTGCGGATGCCGCTCGCGCAGCATTGGATCGTCGGGCTCCGGCCCCAGGTAGGGCGCCACGTCGCGCAGCGCCAGCGTCTTATACCCGGCCTGCTTCAGGTGCGCCATGTACTTCTCGAACATCCCCGGCGGCGTGTGCACCCACGGGTGAATCACGTCCGGCACGCCGTGGAACTGCAGCACGATCAACTCGCCCGCCTTCGGCGCCTCCAGCACCTTCAGAAAATGTTCAAACGTCCAGTCGGGATACGCGTCGCCCGTCGTCGGGATCAACAGCCGGTGGTGCCGCTTCGGATCGAACGCCGGGCCCACCACGATCCGCCCGTACGGCGCTTCCGGCTGCGCCCCGCGCCGCGCGAACTGGATTCCATGCTTCCGCAGCACCGCCACGCACTCCGGCCCGAACCCGTTCCCCGACCACGCGAAACTCACCGGCTTCGGCACCTTCACGCGGCTTAACTCGTAGTCGACCAGCGCCAGTTCGCCCTCCAGCCGCACCGCCGCCTTCGGCGTCGAAAACGAGCCGTGCGTCCACGAGTGGTTCCCGATCTCGAACCCCATCTCGTGCAGCTCCGCGCAGTCTTTCCAGGTCAGGAAGTGCCGGTCGTCCTCCATCCAGCGATGCGTGATGAAGAAGGTAGCGTGGAAACCCAGCTTCTCGAGCAGCGGCCCGACGATCGTCCGGTGCGACTTCACCGCGTCGTCGAACGTCAGCACAACGGTCTTTTCGGGCACCGGCGCCGCCCCTGCCGCCGCGCCCGCCATCAACCCGAATTCCCGTCGTGTCAGCATCTATCCGACTTTGGCCTCCAGTTCCGCCCATCGAGCATATAACGCCTCGACGCGGTGCTGCGCCGCCTCCATCCGCGCCGTCGCCGCCACCACCTTCGTATGGTCCGTGAACACCGCCGGATCGTCCATCGCCGCCTTGGCCGATTCCAACTCCTCCTCGGCCTCCAGGATCTGCGCCTCCATCCCGTCCCACTCGCGCTGCTCCAGATAGCTGAGCTTCTTCTTCGGCGCCGTCGATCCGCTGTCGGCCGCCGTTGCCGCCGGCTCCTTCTTCGGCGCCGCCGGCCGCGCCCGCTCCGACCGCTCCTGCTCCCACTGCGAGTACTCCGCGTAAACGCCCCACCGCCCGTCGCCCTCGAGCGCCAGCACGGTCGACGCAACGCGGTCCAGCAGATAGCGGTCGTGCGTCACCAGCACCAGCGCGCCCGGAAACTCGAGCAGCGAGTCCTCCAGCACTTCCAGCGTCGGAATATCCAGGTCGTTCGTCGGCTCGTCGAGGAACAGCACGTCGGCCGGCTGCAGCATCAGGTTCGCCAGCAGCACCCGCGCCCGCTCGCCGCCGGAAAGCTGCCGCACCGGCTGGATCAACTGCTCGGCCGTAAACAGAAACCGCCGCGCCCACCCGGCCACGTGAATCGTCTGGCCGTTATAGATCACCGAGTCGCCGTCCGGACACAACGCCTGTTTCAACGTCGCGTTCTCGTCCGGCAGCCGCCGGTTCTGGTCGAGCGTAACCACCTTCAGCAGATCCGCCCGCCGCACCTGCCCCGCGGCCGGCTCCATCACGCCCTGCAGAATCCGCAGCAGCGTCGTCTTCCCGCTCCCGTTGCCGCCCACCAGGCCCAGCTTCGTGCCCGCGGTCAGCGTCATTTCGAGCCCCTCGAACAGCGTCCGCCCGCCCGGCGCCGCCGCCAGCCCCTCCACCTGAATCAGCCGCTTCGTCTTCCGGTCCGACGCGTTCAGCGAAATCGACGCCGACGACGTCCGGTTCCGCGACGTCACGTCGTCGAGCTCGCCCATCAGCCGGTGCGCCTCGTCGATCCGCGCCTTCGATTTCGTCGTCCGCGCCTTCGGACCGCGCCGCAGCCACTCGATCTCCCGGCGCACCTTCGTCGCCAGCGAGTCCTGCAGCTTCTGCTGCGCCGTCAGAAACTCGTCCCGCCGCTCCAGAAACTTCGAATAGTTCCCCTCGGCCTGATAGATGCCGTCCGGAAACGCCGCGTTGATCTCGGCCGTGTGCGTCGCCACTTTCTCCAGGAAGTACCGGTCGTGGCTGATGAACAGCGATGCGAAATCGGCCTGCATCAGCACCCGTTCCAGCCACAGAATCCCGTCGATATCCAAATGGTTCGTCGGCTCGTCGAGCAGCACCGCGTGCGGCTCCCGCACCAGCGCCCCGACGATCGCCAGCCGCTTCCGCCACCCGCCCGACAGAGACGCCGCCTCGGCGTCGAACTCCCGGAACCCCGCCCGGCTCGCCTCCATCTCCAGCCGCAGCTTCTTCTCCTCCGGCGCCAGCGGCAGATCGGCCAGCGCGGCCTCCAGCACCTGCCGCACCGTCACGCCCGCCTCGAACACCGAGTCCTGCGGCACGTAGGCCACAATCGCCTGCTTCCGCGCCGCGCGCACGCCGTCGTCCGGCGGCTCCACGCCCGCCAGAATGCGCATCAGCGTCGACTTGCCGCTCCCGTTCGGGCCCGTCAATCCGATCCGCTGCCCGTCGTTGAGCGCCAGCGTCAAATTCTCAAAAAGCGGTTTAATGCCGAAGCGTTTGCTCACCGCCGAGCAACTTAGAACTACAGCCATCGTTCTAACCAGTATCCTTGACTCGATGCCCTGGATTCTCGCCCTTGCCCTGCTTCCCTGGGTCCAGCCCGGCCACAGCTTCACCGCCACGCCCGCCGCCGCCACCTGCTCCGGCGCCGAAAACTCCCGCAACTGGCTCCGCACCGAACGCGAATACGGCGACCTCCGCCTCCGCTTCGCCTACCGCCTCGACCAGTGGGCCGAGGCCATCGTCGTCCTCCGCGCCCACGCCTACGGCCGCCCCACCCTCACCGGCATCCCCATCCAGCTCTCCCACGACTTTCACAACAAATCCGGCCTCCACGTCACCGGCGCCATCGCCGGCGTGAAGCCCCCCGCCGCCTTCCTCCCACCCACCTTCGACGTCTGGCACGAAGCCGACATCACCCTCCGCGGCGACCGCGTCACCGTCAGCATCGACGGCACGCTCGTCAACGACGCCACCGTCCCCAACCGCCACGCCGCCGGCCACATCGGCTTCCTCGACCTCGGCCACAAATACGCCCTCCGCGATATCCGCATCGACGATCTCGGCAACGCCAGCCCCTATACCTCCCTCTTCAACGGGCGCGACCTCGCCGGCTGGCAGCTCCGCGACGCCGGCCAATGGTCCGTCCGCGACGGCGCCATCCTCGCCGCCAACGGCCACGGCATACACTACGCCCCGGGCGACTACGCCGACTTCGAACTCCTCGCCGTCGTCAAGTCCAACCACCACGTCAACGCCGGCCTCTTCCTCCGCGGCCAGCCCGCCAAGCCCGCCCACCGCGGCTTCGAAGTCCAGATCTACTCCCCGCCCGACGCCGTCTACCCCACCGGCTCCATCTACGGCCAGACCCGCGCCGACATCCCCGAAGACCACGACGGCCGCTGGGCCCTCCTCCGCGTCAAGGTCCACAGTGGCCGCGTCACCACCTGGCTCGACGGCCGCCTCGCCGCCGAAGGGCCCATCCCGCCCGGCGTCCCTGCCCGCGGCCGCATCGGCCTCCAGATCCACCTCGACACCGCCTCGATAGAATGCAAGGAACTCCGCGTCCGCGCGCTCCAAGGATCCGAATGAAAACCGGCGTTACCGTCCTCCCCGAACACTTCCAGAACGAAGGCGTCGAAGCCGTCGTCTCCCGCCTCGCCGCCGCCAAGGTCGACATGATCGCGACCTCGCCCTACGTCATGGAACCTTCCAATGACAAGAACGCCGGCCGCGAACCACCCATCGACGCCGGCGCCGGTTCCGTCCGCCTCCTCGACCGCCCTCTCTGGGGCAAACGCGAACTCCTCGTCGCCACCGCCCCCAGCTTCACGCCGGACAAGAAGCTCTACCAGGGCCTCCGCTACCAGCCCGCCCAGCCCAACGCCCTCACCCTCCGCGAAGGCGGCGTGATCCGCCAGTTCCTCCGCGCCGCCCAGTCCCGCCACATCCAGACCTACCTCCAGGTCCAGGCCGCCATCCCGCCCGGCTACCGCGTCCAGTTCGGCGGCCCCGTCGACGACGACAAGCCCCGCCTCCCCGACGGCCGCGTCCCGCCCCGCCGCCTCGCCAACAACGGCTCCCTCGCCAGCCCCCATATCCTCGACTACACCCTCGCCCTCACCCGCGACCTCGTCCGCACCTACCCCGACATCGACGGCATCCGCTTCGACTGGCCCGAGTATCCCCCCTACTTCCTCGACGACGTCTTCCTCGACTTCTCCCCGCATTGCCAGCAGGCCGCCGCCCGCCTCGGCTTCGACTTCCCCCGCATGCAGTCCGCCGTCCTCGAGCTCTACCGCACCCTCCACGGCGGCCTCACCAACAAACACCTCGAACGCTTCCTCCAGCTCGACGGCGGCCGCAACGAACTCCTCACCACCCTGATCGATAACCCCGGCCTCCTCGACTGGCTCCGCTTCAAGGGCGCCCTCGTCGCCGAGCTCGCCCTCCGTCTCCGCGAAGCCCTCCCCGCCCGTATCGCACTCACCTTCGGCGTCTTCCCTCCCCCCTGGGCCACCGTCAGCGGCATGCAGTATTCCGCCCTCGCCAAGTACGCCACCGCCATCCACTGCAAGCTCTACACCATGCACTGGCCGGTCATGTTCCGCTTCTACGGCGACGCCCTCATGAAAGCCAATCCCGGCCTCAACGAAGAGCTGCTGGTCAAGTGCCTCGCCCAGTGGCTCGAAATCCAGGACCCGCCCTACTCCACCCGCCTCGCCGACTACCGCTACCCCGAACCCGACGAGCCCCACCCCGTCGGCGTCGATGCCCAGATCCGCAAGATCCGCGAAGCGCAGAAGGCGGCCGGCTCCACGCCCGTCTTCGCCTTCATCCACGGCTACGGCCCCGTCAGCGATTTCGCCAACCGCCTCGCCGCCGGCCGCGCCGCCTCGTCCCACGGCATCTGGGTCAACCGCTTCGGCTACCTCCGCAACGAGAAGATCAACCTACTGGGAAATCCGGCGAATCCGTCCGCGCCCCAGCCATGATCTTCGCCAGCCGCGCCACCACGTCCGGCTTCTCCGCCGCCAGGTCGCGCGCCTCGTTCACGTCGGTCTTCAGGTCGTAAAGGAAAGTCTTCCCCTTCGACTTGATCAGCTTCCAATCCCCCACGCGCACCGCCTGCGAGAACCCGCCCTCGTGGAACTCCCAATAGAGGTATTCGTGCGTCTTCGCCGGCTTGCCGGTCAGCGCCGGCAGCATGCTGATCCCGTCGATCCCCTGCGGCGCCTGCGCCCCGATCGCCTCGGCCAGCGTCGGCATCATGTCCCAGAACGCGAACACGTGATCGCTCACGCGCCCCGCCGGCACCTTGCCCGGCCACCGCGCCAGGAACGGCACGCGAATGCCCCCGTCGGTCAGGTCGCGCTTGATCCCCCGCAGCGGCCCGCTCGATTTGAAGAACGTCGGGTCGTGCCCGCCTTCTTTATGCGGTCCGTTGTCGGAGGAGAACAGCACCAGCGTGTTGTCGTCGATCCCCAACTGCTTCAATTTCTCGAAAATCCGCCCGATATCGCGATCCAGCCGCGTCACCGTCGCCGCGAACTTCCGCTCCAGCTTCGGCCACGGCTTGCCCGAATACGGCGCGTCGTCCGGGATCTCGATCCCGTCGCCGGTGTCCCGGCCCAGCTCGTTGTTCGCATGTGGAATCGTCGACGCGAAATAGAGCAGAAACGGCTTGTCTTTCGATTGATCCAGAAACTGCAGCGCCCGCTCCAGGAACAGGTCCGGCGCGTAGCCCTTCTTCACCGCGCCCCAGTTCCCGCGCACCAGTTGCTCGTGCTCCCCGTCCAGCAGGTGCTCCGGATAGTAGGTGTGCGCGTGCATCTGCGAGAAGAACCCGAACCACTGGTCCCAGCCCTTCTTCGTCGGATACCCCGGATACCCCAGCCCCCCGATGCCCCACTTCCCGAACATCGCCGTCGTGTAGCCGGCCTTCTTGAACATCTCGGAGATCGTGAAATCCTCCGCCCGCAGAATCTCTTCGTTCCGACGGTTCCCGCGCACCCGCGCGTGCCCCGTGTGGTAGCCCGTCATCAGCGCGCACCGCGACGGCGCGCACACCGTGCACCCCGCGTAAACCTGCGTAAACCGCGTCCCTTCGGCCGCCATCCGGTCCAGGTTCGGCGTCTGGATTTCCTTCTGCCCGTAGCAGCCCAGGTCGCCGTAGCCGAGGTCGTCGGCGAGAATGAAAACCACGTTCGGCCGCTTGCCCTGCGCCACCAGCGGCGCCGCCATCGTCGAGAGAAACGCGCGTCTCGTCAGCATCAGAAGCTAATGTACACTAGCCTCCATGCTCGACACGGGGATCATCATCGTCTACTTCCTCCTGGTCTTCGCCATCGGCTTCTATCACAGCCGCCGCGAACGCACTTCGGACCAGTATTTCCTCGCCGGCCACTCCGTCGGCTGGTTCGCCGTCGGCACCTCGCTCTTCGCCACCAACATCTCCAGCGAGCACTTCATCGGCCTCGCCGGCTCCGGCGCCGCCACCGGCCTCGCCGTCGGCTGCTACGAATGGTCGGCCAGCTTCTGCCTCCTCCTGCTCGGCTGGCTCTTCGTGCCGCACTACCTGAAATCCGGCGTCTTCACCATGCCCGAGTTCCTCGAGCGCCGCTTCTCCCCCGCCTGCCGCTGGTACCTCACCGGCATCTCCATCGTTGCCTACATCTTCACCAAAATCTCCGTCTCCCTCTTCGCCGGCGGCATCCTCATCCGCGAAATCGTCGGCTGGGACTACATGACCTCGGCCATCCTCCTCGTCATCGCCACCGGCATCTACACCGTCTCCGGCGGCCTCGCCGCCGTCATCTACACCGACGTCTTCCAGGCCATCCTCCTCGTCCTCGGCGCCATCGTCATCACCGTCATCGGCCTCGACCACGCCGGCGGCTTCGAGGGCCTCCGCGCCTCCCTCCCCCCCGACTTCTTCCACATGATCAAGCCCGCCTCCGACGGCGCCTACCCCTGGCCCGGCACCATCTTCGGCACCCTCATCCTCGGCACCTGGTACTGGTGCACGGACCAGGTCATCGTCCAGAAAACCCTCGCCGCCACCAACGTCTCCGAAGCCCGCAAAGGCGCCTTCTTCTGTTCCGCCCTGAAGATCCTCCCCGTCTTCATCCTCATCCTCCCCGGCTTGATCGCCAAAGCCATCTACCCCACCGAAGTCACCGGCGACAACGCCTACCCCCTCCTCGTCATGCGCCTCATGCCCGCCGGCCTCAAGGGCCTCATGATCGCCGCCCTCCTCGCCGCCCTCATGTCGAGCCTCAGCTCCGTCTTCAACTCCTGCTCCACGCTCATCACCATGGACGTCTACAAGAAGCTCCGCCCGCACGCCAGCGAACGCCAGCTCGTCAACGTCGGCCGCTGGTCCACCGTCGCCATCGTCGCCATGAGCATCCTCTGGATCCCCTTCATCCAGAACCTCAACAGCCAGGTCTACCAATACCTGCAAAGCGTCCAGGCCTACATCGGCGCCCCCATTACCGCGACGTTCGTCACCGGCATCCTCTGGCGCGGCGCCACCGCCCGCGCCGCCATCGTCACCCTCGTCACCGGCGGCTGCATCGGCGCCGCCCGCTTCATCCTCGACGTCCTCCGCAACGCCTTCAAGATGGATCTCGGCCCGCTCAACCCCATCGTCGACTTCAGCTTCCTCAACTTCAGCGTCATCGTCTTCTTCGTCTGCGTCGCCCTCATGATCGGCGTCTCCAAGCTCTCCGCCCCCGAAGACGAGCGCAAGATCGAAGGCCTCACCATGACCTGGGGCAACAAGCTCGGCACCCGCATGGACGCCGTCCTCACCGCCGTGCTCGTCGTCACCGTCGGCGGCCTCTGGTTCCATTTCCGCTAGCCGCTCCCCGCTCGATATACTGCTAGCCGGTATGTCCCACTTTTCCCGTCGCAACTGGATCGCCGGCGCAGCCGCCGCCGGTACCGGTCTCTACCAGGTCGAAGAAGCCCGCGCCCAGGAGATCAAGCGCAACGCGCCCATCTCGCCCAAGGACAAGATCAAGATCACGAAGCTCGAAACGATCCTGGTCAAGCCCCGCTGGCTCTTCCTGAAGATCCATACCGACGCCGGCATCGTCGGCCTCGGCGAGCCCGTCACCGAAGGCCGCGCCCTCACCTGCGCCCAGGCCGTCAAGGAAGTGGAACCCTACCTCGTCGGCAAGGACCCCCGCGCCGTCGTCCACCACTGGCAGGCCATCTACCGCCACGCCTTCTACCGCGGCGGCCCCATCCTCACCAGCGCCCTCTCCGGCATCGACCAGGCCCTCTGGGACATCAAGGGCAAAGCCTTCGGCGTCCCCGTCTATGAACTCTTGGGCGGCCCCACCCGCAATAAGGTGCGCGTCTACGCCCACGTCCAGCGCGCCGGTTCTCTCGAACAGAGCCTCAAGGCCGCCATGGCCCAGGGCTTCACGGCCTTCAAAACCGGCCCCGCCAAGCGCCGCCCCGCCCGCTACGTCGAATCGCCCTCGGAAGTGAAGTACGCCGCCGAGCGCTTCGCCGAAATGCGCCGCATCGTCGGCGACAGCGTCGACATCGGCGTCGACTTCCACGGCGCCATCAGCCCCGCCCACGCCAAGATGCTCATCAAGGCCCTCGAGCCCTACAACCCCATGTTCATCGAGGAGCCCTGCCAGGCCCAGAATCACGACATCATGGCCGAAATCGCCCGCGGCACCCACCTCCCCATAGCCACCGGCGAGCGCGTCTTCACCAAGTGGGGCTTCCGCGAAGTCCTCGAGAAGAAGGCGGCGACGATTCTCCAGCCCGACATGTGCCACGCCGGCGGCATCACCGAAGTGCGTCTCATCGCCGGCATGGCCGAGGCCTACTACGCCTCCATCGCGCCCCACAATCCGCTCGGCCCCATCTCCCTTGCCGCCGGCGTCCAGCTCGCCGCGTCGATCCCGAACTTCCTCATCCAGGAACAGGTCTCCCTCGGCGAAGGCTATGTGAAGAAGCCCTTCACCGTGAGCAACGGCTATCTCAACCTCCCCACCGAACCCGGCCTCGGCGTCGAGCTCGACGAAAACAAGATGGCCGACAAAATCGGCCACGACTGGCGCAACCCGGAAAGCTACGACGACGAAGACGGCAGCGTGGTCGATTGGTAATCGCCGCCGTTTCACCGAGAATAGAAACTAAGGATCCGCAATGACCAAATCCCAAATCCGCGCCGCCATCCTCGACATCGGCATCGTCCCCATCGTCCGCACCAACTCCGCCGAATCCGCCATCAAGGCCGTCGAAGCCGTCTACAACGGCGGCATCCGCTCCGCCGAGGTCACCATGACCGTCCCCGGCGCCATCAAGGCCCTCGAAAAACTCGCCGACGCACTCGGCGACAAAATGGTCCTCGGCGCCGGCACCGTCCTCGACCCCGAAACCGCCCGCGCCTGCATCCTCGCCGGCGCCCAGTTCCTCGTCACCCCCGCCCTCAAGGTCTCCACCATCGAGGTCGCCCACCGCTACTCCAAGATCATCTGCCCCGGCTCACTCACCCCCACCGAAGTCCTCACCGCCTGGGAAGCCGGCGCCGATTTCGTCAAGGTCTTCCCCTGCTCCAACATGGGCGGCGCCAAGTACATCAAGGCCCTCAAGGGACCCTTCCCCCAGATCGACATGATCCCCACCGGCGGCGTCAACCTCGATACCGCCGCCGACTTCCTCAAGGCCGGCTCCGCCGCCGTCGCCGTCGGCAGCGAACTCATCGACGCCCAAACCATCAAGGAAGGCAAATACGAGGTCTTCGAGGAACGCTCCCGCCAGTTCCTCGAAATCGTCGCCAAAACACGCGCCGAACTCGCCAAGTAGTCCGATACACTGGAGTATCACCATGCCGATCAGCCAGGACCTGCTGGAAATCCTCGTCTGCCCACTCTGCAAAACTTCCCTCGAGATGAAAGCGGACGGCAGCGGCCTCAAATGCACCCAATGCAGACGCGTCTACCCCGTCCGTGACGACATCCCGGTCATGCTCGTCGACGAGGCGCGCGTCGAGGATTAACCCTTGCTCGATCATCTGCCCAGCGGCGCGAAGGTCCTCCTCATCCGCCTTCGCTCCCTGGGCGACTGTGTCTTAACCACCCCCGCCATCCACCTCCTCAAACAGCACCGGCCTGACCTCCGCGTCGCCGTCATGGTCGAGGACCGCTTCGCCGACGTCTTCCGCGGCAACCCCGACGTCAACGCCGTCCTCCCGCCCCACCCCGCCGCCGCGGCCATCTGGAACCCCAAACTCACCGTCAACCTCCACGGCGGCGGCCGCTCCATCTGGCTCACCCTCGCCTCCACCGCCCGCTACCGCGCCGCCTACGCCCACTTCCGCGCCCGCGCCATCTACAACATCCACATCCCCCGCGCCCAGGAAATCCTCGGCGAGGAACGCAAGGTCCACACCGCCGAACACGTCGCCTCGGCCATGTTCCACCTCGGCGTCCCCCGCACCGAAATCCCCCGCGCCCGCGTCTTCGCCACCCGCGTCCCCGCGCCCAAGCCCTACGCCGTCTTCCACGCCCTCGCCTCCGCCGCCCACAAAGCCTGGCCCCCCGAACGCTTCCTCGCCATCGCCCGC
>CAYMTH010000093.1:0-11490 GCA_964393235.1 uncultured Solibacteraceae bacterium
CGAAGGGGGTGGCGGCGGGGATGGAGTAGCGGCGGCCGTCGGAATCGAAGAGGGTGTACTCGATGAAGTTGATGCCGGTGGCGACGGAGGTGGTGATGAGGGATGGCTGATCGGCTTTGACGATGACCTGGCGGGAGTCGATGAGGAGGACGGGGTAATGGAGGGCGGCGGAGACGCCGGGGCCTTGCGGGGGCTTTGGGGCGCAGCCGGGGAGGAAGGAGAAGAGGGCGGAGAGTGTCATGAGGGCCCGGCGGGAGGGGCGGGACATGGGGATAGTTTAGCGAGTTATATGATATGCGGCATGAAGCGGATCTTATATGTGGACGGATTCAACTTTTACTATGGCGTGAAGGAGTATTGGAAAGCGCATAAGCGGGCGGGGCTGGCGTGGTGTGATTTCCGGGCGCTGGTGGAGCGGCATTTTGAAAAGACGGCCGGGCTGCAGGTGAAGTACTTTTCGGCGGCGGTGAAGGAGAACACGCCGCAGCGGTATGAGGGGGAGCACGAGCGGTATGCGAACTGGATGCGGGCGGTGGGGACGATGGCGGATACGCAGGTGATTCAGGGCTTTCACAAGCGGGAAGGGGAACGTTCGCGGGACGAGAAGCAGACCGACGTGAATATCGCGGTGGAGATGGTGATGGACGCCAACGGGCATCCGGAGACGCGGCCGGAGCACATGTACCTGCTGAGCGGGGATTTCGACCTGATGCCGGCGGTGTACGCGGTGGGGGAGCGGATCGGGATCGGTGTGACGGTGCTGCTGCCGACGCGAGTTCCGGCGGCGGATTGGAAGAGCGGGTATGAGCGGACGCGGCGAGCGCTGCGGGAGGTGCACGGGGCGGGGAAGGGGCGGCGGGATCCGGTGGTGGTGGAGTTGAGCGAGGAGATGCTGGCGAGCAGTCTGCTGCGGTACGAGCTGCGGGATGAGCAGGGGAAGTTCGGGTGCCCGGATTATTGGCGGTTGAGCGGGGAGTATCTGGCGGGGAAGTGCGGGCGGGCGGAGTGGCGGCCGGACTGAGGGACTTGCCGGAGGGGGGAAAGAAAGCGCTATACTGGCCGGAACTTTTTCGGAGGTATCCGGCGATGCTAGTTACTAAGCGGTTATTCCTTTTCGCGCTTCTGGCGCTTTCCCTGCCCGGGCAGACGGGGCAGGGCACGATCACTGGACTGGTGGCCGATTCGTCGGGCGCCGCGATTCCGAATGTCACCGTCCGCATCAGCGGGCGGGACACGGGATTTAACTATTCCGCCGTAACCAACGAAGAAGGGTTGTACCGGGCTCCGTATCTGAATCCGGGGTTTTATACGGTGACGTATGAGGGGCAGGGCTTTAAGAAGCTGGTGCGGCCGGAGATTCAGGTGCGATCGTCGGAGACGGCGCGGCTGGATGTGTCGTTGGAAGTGGGGTCGGTGAGCGAGCAGGTGGAGGTAAACGCGCGGGCGGCGATGCTGGAGACGGAGACGTCGATGACGGGGCATCTGGTGACTGGGGTGGAGTTGACGAAGCTGCCGACGCCGCAGATGAAGGTGGAGAGCATGTTGTGGTACGTGCCGGGTGTGACGTCGCAGGCGGGGGCGGGCCACGCGGCGGGCGGGCGGTCGCGGGCGTTTGTGATTGCGAACGAAGGGGTGTCGGGGATGACGCCGGGGACGGGGTCGATCGGGACGGGGCGGAACATGTCGACGTCGCAGTACGCGATGGAAGAGATCAAGGTGTTGACGACGGCGCTGCCGGCCGAGTACGGGCATTCGGGCGGCGGGATGATGAACATCACTTACAAGAGCGGCGGGAACGAACTGCACGGTGTGGCGGAGGAGCGCTACATGGCGCGGCATTTTATTCACCGCAACTGGCAGGACGCGCAGTTGCCGACGAATAACTTCGGGTTTCACCTGATGTCGGCGATGATCAGCGGGCCGGTGCGGATTCCGAAGGTCTACGACGGGCGGAACAAGACGTTCTTCATGTGGGCGTTTCAGCGGCATCACGAGAAGGCGTCGGAGAATGCGAACACGAACGTGCCGAGCCCGGCGATGCTGGCGGGGGATTTCAGTTTTGGGGGCGTGGGGCAGCCGGTGTTCGACCCGGCGTCGTTGACGCTGACCAACGGCACTTACTCGCGGACGCAGTTTCCGGGGAACCGGATTCCGCTGAGCCGGTTGGACCCGGCGTATCAGAAGTTCATGAGTTTCAATCCGTTCACGGTGGAGAACAACCGGTTCAACCAGGCGTTCATGACGAACGTGGGGCCGCGGGACAACCTGAGCGCGGACACGGTATTCCGGTCCTACCGGACGAGCTTTGACCACAAGATCGACCATTCGTTTTCCGACCGACACAAGATATTTGGGCGGTGGTCGTATTTCCGGCACCGGTCGTTCAACGGGCGGTGGCAGATCGGGGCGGCGAACCGGGAGTTCGATTTCAATACGGTTCCGCTGCCGGTGAACCACAATCAGTTTGTGATCTCCGACACCTTTACGATCAGCCCGACGATGATCCACGAGGTGCGGCTGGGATTCAACCGGCGGTTTAACGAGAGGGAGCCGGGGAGCGTAGGGCAGAACTGGGCGCAGCAGTTCGGGATTCCGAACGTGAGCGCGGCGACGATGCCGACCTTTGTGTGCGCGGCGGTGTTCACGGCGGAGTGCCCGGCGGGTGTGGCGGGGCGGCGGCTGATCATCGATTTTCCGGGCGGGTCGTCGCAGGACGTGAATGAGAGCCTGAGTTTCCAGGACAACCTGACGAAGGTGAGCGGGCGGCACACGTTCAAGATGGGATACGAGTTGATCCGGACGCGGCACAATGTGCGGATCGCGTCGAACCCGTCGGGGATTTATCACTTTGGCGGGGCGGATTTCCCGTTCCGGCCGAACACGGGGAGCCAGGCGGCGTATTTCCCGGACGATTTCAAGGCGAGCCGGCGGCTGACGCTGAACCTGGGGGTGCGGTGGCAGTACGAGTCGCCGTTCTCGACGAAGTACGGGCAGCAGAGCCAGTTCAGCCCGACGGCGACGGACCCGTTGACGGGGCGGCCGGGGGCGATCTTGCATGGCGGCGGACTGCTGGCGAAGCGGGACTTGAACAACTTCCAGCCGCGGGTGGGCCTGGCTTACACGTTGAGCGACAAGACCGTGTTCCGGGGCGGGTTTGCGCTGAACACGCTGGACCTGTGGACGGCGGGGTTGACGGAGAATTTCGAAGAGTATTTCGCGACGGCGACGGTGGAACAGGCGCCGGGGAATCCGGACGTGGCGTTTTATTTGAAGAACGGGCCGCCGGCGGCGCGGTTCAACATACAGCCGGACGGGAGCGCGCCCTTTGTGGGGACGAATTTCAGTTCGCGGACGGCGTCGTGGCGGGATCCGAACATGCGGCTTCCGTACGTGATGAACTGGAACGGCGGGTTTCAGCACCAGTTGAATAACTCGATTCTGGCGGAGGTTACTTACCAGGGATCGTCGGGCGTGGGGTTGTTGAACCGGTGGGACATCAACCAGATCCCGTTGAACGTTTCGACGGACCCGACGCGGTTGAACGAGATCTTCCGGGCGTCGCAGAACTTCAAGCCGTATCCGCAGTTCGGATCGGTGTTCCATTACGCCAATTACGGGCACTCGAGCTATCACTCGGGGACGTTGAAGGTGGAGAAGCGGTTCTCGAAGGGGTACAGCATCACGTCGTTCTACACGTTTTCGAAGTCGATTGACGAGGCGTCGGACGACGGGGCGGCGGGGGGCGTGACGTTTTATAACCGGCGGCTGGAGAAGGGGCGGTCGGCGTACGACGTGACGCACCGGTGGATTACGTACGCGTTGTGGGAGCTGCCGTTCGGGAAGGGGCGGAAGTGGATGAGCTCGGCGAATCCGGTGGTGAACGGGTTGTTCGGGGGCTGGGAGTTGAACGTGATTCAGACGCTGGAGAGCGGCGTGCCGATGACGTTCAGTTTCACGGGTTCGCCGTTCAACTATCTGCCGGGGGCGCAGCGGCCGGACATGGCGCCGGGGCGGACTTATGACAGCATCCGGCTGGACTGGGACCGGAAGGGGCCGTGCCGGCATCAGACGTCGTGCCGTCCGGCGTGGGCGGACGTGAACGCGTTCGCGTATCCGGCGGCGTTTACGGCGGGTAACTCGGGGCGGAACGTATTGACGGGGCCGGGGAACCTGTGGCACCAGGCGAGTATCTCGAAGTCGTTCAAGTTCAAGGAACGGTTTACGGGGTCGGTGCGGTACGACATCAACAATCCGTTCAAGTATTACTTCTTCAACAATCCGACGACGGCGGTGGATCTGCGGGCGGCGACGAGGCAGAACTTCGGCCAGATCACGGGGAACCAGGGCAGTTTCTCCGGGCTGGGCGGGCGGACGTACCAGCAGATTGTGTTGAAGGTGCAGTTCTAGAGGTCCAGCGCAGCGCCGGCGGGGCCGAGGGGTTCCGCCGGCGCGGCGTATGATGGGTGGGGAAAAACGGATGGGAAAAATAGGGACACTCGCGGCAGGCACCATTTTTTTGGTGGGGGTTTGGGGGTTGGAGCGGCCGGGGGTGGAGTACAAGGTCTATCAGTTTCCGGCCGACAAGATGCCGCGGATCGATGGGCAGGGCGACGACTGGGCGATGGTGCCGGCGTCGTACACGATCGGGATGGACCAGTTGAAAGAGACGGTCCATGGGAAGGGCTTTCAGTACGACCGGAAGGATCTGGATGTTACGGTGAAGGTCGGGTGGGTGAAGGGGTTGAACCGGCTCTATTTTCTGTACGAGGCCACCGATGATTACTGGGACTTCCGGCGGGGGGACCGGCATAACGATATCTTTGAGTTAGTGGTGGATGGTGATCTGTCGGGCGGGCCGTTGATTGCGGCGGGTCATGCGGGGAAGCCGGATCCGTTCTTTTCGTTTCACGGGGTTCACGCGCAGAACTATCATATCTTCACGCCGGCGCCGGAGCGGGACTGGGCGTTTGTGTGGGGCTGCCAGCCGTGGATCAAAGAGCTGCCGTGGGCGAATGCGGCTTATGATTACAACTTCAAGCACGGGGAGGGTGGCAAGTTGACGCTGGAGTTCTGGATTACTCCGTTCGACTATGCGCCGTACGAGGGACCGGGGCGGGCGGTGGTGTCGGAGCTGTGGGAGAACAAGGTGATCGGGATGTCGTGGGCGGTGCTCGATTACGACGACGTGGATGCGAAGGACAATGAGGGGTTTTGGAACCTTTCGCATAAGACGACGATGTACGGGGACGCGTCGGACCTGGTGGCGTTCCGGCTGATGGGGCTGGAGCCGGAGTGGCGGAAGGGGATCGCGGCGAAGTGGAGTTTCCGGGTGTTGGATTTAGACCGGCGGGCGGTGGCGTTTCAGGACCGGTCGGAGGGTGTGGTGACGCGGCGGCGGTGGAGTTTCGGGGACGGGGAGACGTCGGAGGAGGCGCATCCGGTGCATGTGTATAAGGCCGCGGGGGAGTATGTGGTGACGCTGGAGGTGGAGGGTCCGGCGGGGAAGGCGAAGTGGACGAAGGTGCGGGACGTGGTGGTGCGGTGATATCCTTTCGGCGTATGTGTCCACGAGCAACGCGGCGCGCGTGGTTGGCCGGAGCGGCCGGATGGCTGGCGGCGGGGGCGCGGTTGCGCGCCGAGGTTCCAGCGGTGAAGGAGATCCGGCGCGGGGGGATGGTTTACCGGCAGTTGGGGCAGACCGATGTGTATGTCTCGCTGCTGTCGTTTGGATCGCATACGGATCCGCGGTTCAAGAAAAAAGTTGAGCACGGGAATGTGCTGCTCGATGAGGGGCAGGCGAAGCGGGACCGGCTGATCGCGCGGGCGATCGACCGGGGCGTGAACCTGGTGGACACCTACGAGAGCGAGGGGCAGTGGGAGCCGATGGCGCGGCTGGTGAGCGGGGCGGGGAGCGCGCGGCGGTCGAAGACGCTGGTGTCGTTGTGCCGTCAGTTTCCGATGTTCGTGGGGGAAAATATCGACCGGGCGACGAAGCTGTTCGGGCACGTGGATCTGTACCGGATCTATTTGGGCGAGGGGAAGGCGGTGGACGGGAAGGCGCTGGCGGATTGGGAAGTATTGCGAAAGGCGAAGCAGGCGGGGAAGGTGCGGGCGATCGGGATTTCGACGCACGACGAGGGGATGATGATCAGCGCGATGCGGGAGCTGGAGGGGATCGACTACATCATGTTCCCGTACAACTTCATTCACGCGCGGGCCGATTACGGGGAGTTTTTGCCGGAGGCGGCGCGGCGGGGCGTGGGGCTGATCGCGATTAAGCCGCTGGCGGCGGGGTCGATTGTGAAGCTGGATCCGAAGGGGTTGGGCGGGACGCGGCCGGAGCGGGATTTCGTGCAGCTGTACCACGCCAAGTACCGGCCTCTGTTGCCGGCGGTGGTGGCGGACCTGACGAAGAGTCTGGAGCAGATGCCGGAGGAGACGCTGTGCCAGGCGGCGCTGCGGTTTGTGTATTCGCGGCCGTTTCTGGCGGCGGCGATGCCGGGGATGTTCGAGGACGAGACGCTGGAGGAGAACTGCGCGGGGCTGGCGCGGCATCTGGAGTTGAGCCGCGGGGAGCGGGCGGCGCTGGACGCGGCGAGCCGCGTGGCGGCGGCGACGGAGGGGGCATGGTTACCGGGGCACTATCGCTGGCTCGACGAGCGCTGGCAGGGTTAGTTTTCGTCTGCGCGTGGGCGCAGGCGCCGCAGTTGAAAGAGGCTGGTGTTTGCGCGCGGTGCCATGTGGCGCAGGTGCTGGAATGGTCCGTGGCGGCGAAGCACGGGAAGGCGGGGACGAACTGCGCGGCGTGCCACGGGGCGAGCGCGGGGCACGTGGCGAACGAGCGGAACCAGGTGAAGCCGGACCGGCTGCCAGTGGGGGCGGCGGCGCGGCTGGCGATGGCGGAGCGGCGGGAGCGGCCGGGGATGGCGGGGCTGGAGATTGTGGGGGATGAGTTCGACGGGGAGTCGGGATTGCCGGTGCGGGTGCGGGTGAAGGGGTTGGGGATGGAGATGCGGCTGGTGCGGGGCGGGGAAGTGGAGATGGGGGCGGAGGCGTGGCGGGAGGCGCGGCCGGTGCATGGGGTTTATGTGGCGCCGTACTATCTGGGCGTTTATGAAGTGACTCAGGCGGAGTGGGAGTGGGCGGGGATGGAGAACCGGAGCGCGGTGAAAGGGGCGCGGCTGCCGGTGTACGGGATTTCGTGGGAGGAGGCGCGGGAGTTTGCGCGGCGGGTGAACGAGAAGACGGGCGGGGCGTTCCGGCTGCCGACGGAGGCGGAATGGGAGCGGGCGGCGCGGTTGGGCGGGGACGGGGCGTTGGGCGAGCGGGCGTGGTACCGGGAGAATACCGGGGCGGCGGGGCCGGGGTTTAAGGAGATGGGGGCGTATGCGCCGCGGGATGTGGGGAAGAAGCGGGGGAATGCGGGCGGGTTTTTCGATCTGGCGGGGAATGTGGCGGAGTGGTGTTCGTCGCTGCTGCGGCCGTATCCGTACGATGCGCGGGACGGGCGGGAGGGGGACGGTCCGGGGCTGCGGGTGGTGCGGGGCGGGGCGTTCGCGGACTCGGCGGAGTATCTGGACGCCGGGTTCCGGCATAGCGAGCGGCCGGGGCGGCGGAGCGCGTGGACGGGGTTAAGACTGGCGCGTTGAGCGGCGGGGCGGGTGTCAGTAGCGCGTTCGGAAGAGAGCGTCCATGCGGCGACCCGCGGGCCGCGCCGGCGGCGCACCGCTGAGCAGGCCTTCGGTCCGCGCGAGCACGCCGTCGGTCGATTCGGGATGCGTCACGATGAGAAACTTCCCCGCCGCCGCTCCTTCGTAAATCGCCCGCGCCACGTCAATGGTGGGCGTCCCGCGCTCGATGAACCCTTGAAAGTGTTCGGCAAACTCGCCCGTCAGTCCTTTGGCCAGGTTCGACACCGTGAACGACGGCACCGCCACCGACACGCCGATCTTCGACCCCGCGGCCCCCAACTCATGCAGCAGCGTCTCCCCCAGCGATAACAGCGCCGCCTTCGACCCGCAGTAATCGGCGGAAAACGGCATCGGCAAGAGCGCCGCCATCGACGCCGTCATCACCACCCGCCCCGCGTGTCCCGCCTCCAGCCAGCCCGGAATCAGAATTTCCAGCGCCCGCCGCACCGCGAAGTAGTTCACCCGCCACACGTCGGCCGATGCGGCCGACCAAGCCGGCCCCGGTTGCCCGATGACGCCCGCGTTCAAAAACGCGTAGTCGTACAAGGCATACGGGACCTCGGCGGCGTCGGCTACCGTGATGCCCGGCCCGTCGACAACGTCCAGCGCCGTTACTTCGAAGCTCTCGCCGCGCAGCAACTCCACCAGCGCCGCGCCGATCCCGCTCGCGCCGCCGGTCACCAGCGCCTTCTTCAAACGATCTCCTTGATCACTTCGCCGTGCACTTCGGTCAGCCGCTCCCGCCGCCCGAGGTGCAGGTAGCTGAGGGCGTCCTGGTTCAATCCCAACTGGTGCAGGATCGTCGTGTGGATGTCGCGGAAGTGCATGGGGCGCTCGATGGCCCGCAGCCCGATGGCGTCGGTCGCGCCCACGATCTGTCCGCCTTTGATCCCGCCGCCGGCCATCCACATTGTGAAGCCGAGGTTGTGGTGATCGCGTCCTTTGCTACCCTCCGACTCCGGTGATCGCCCGAACTCGCCGCCCCAGACTACGAGCGTCGAATCGAGCAGCCCGCGCCGCTTCAGGTCCTTGATGAGAGCGGTGACCGGCTGATCGGTGTGCTTCGCCATCCGCAGATGGTTTTCTTCGATGTCGGAGTGCGCGTCCCACTGCATGTTGCCCGGGCCGCCGCCGCTGACCACGCAGGTGAACCGGACGCCGCGTTCGACCAACCGCCGCGCCAGCAGACAGCGGCGCCCGTAGTCGTCGGTCTCGGTCTGCCCGATGCCGTACATCGTCTTTGTCTCTTCGGTCTCTTTCGAGATGTCGAACGCCTCGGGCGCTTCGGTCTGCATGCGGAACGCGAGGTCGTAGGCCGCGATGCGCGCCTCCATCTCGGCGTCCCCGGGCCGCATGCCGGCCTCGTTCAACCCGCGCAGGAAATCGAGCGTCTCTTTGCGCTGGCTCTCCGGCTTTTTCCCGCTCCGGAGCATCGTCGGCTGGTAGACGGCGGGCAGAAAGCCCTGCATGTACATCGGCTGGCCGGCTTCGAGCGCGCCCTTCGGATCCGGCAGCACGCAGTAGGCCGGCAGCGAGTCGCTCTCGGTTCCGAGACCGTAGGTCACCCACGACCCCATGTTCGGGAAGCCCGGGAGAATCCGCCCCGTCATCAACTGATACTGCGCCGCGGAATGCACCACCATGTCGCCGTGGCACGCCCGGAGAACCGCCAGTTCGTCGACGATCGTCGACATGTGGGGGAAAAGATCAGAGACCTCGATCCCGCTCTTCCCGTACTTCTTAAACGTGCGTTGCGTCCCGAGCAGCGTTGCGTTCGGCGACACGAACTGATACTTCGCCTCGCCAAACTCTTTCGGCCGTTTCTGCCCGTGCAACTGGTTCAGCAGCGGCTTCGGGTCAAACGTTTCCACCTGGCTGGGCCCGCCCGCCATGAACAGGAAGATCACCGATTTCGCCTTCGCCGGCATATGCGGCGCCTTCGGCGCGAGCGGATTTTTTACGGCCGCCTGCGCCTCCAGGCCCGCCAGCGCCAGCGCCCCGAACCCGCAGAAAGCGTCGGAAATAAACTCGCGCCGGTTGCGCGTGATGCGAACATGCTCAGCCATATCGGTTACTCCACGTATGCGAAACGGTTCAGGTTCAAAACGGCCAGGGCGAACTCGCGCAACGGTTTGCCGCCGCGCACGAACTGCTCGGCCAGCGCCTGCTCTTTCTCATTCGGCAGCCGCCCGGTGGCCAGTTCCCACGCGCGCGTCACCAGCTTCTTCGCGTCCCCGCCCGACTCCTTTTGCAGCCGCGCCGCGAACGCCTCCGCCATCTGGTTGGCGAACTCTCCGTTGGTCAACTCCAGCGCCTGCGGCGCGTGGGTGCTCGATTCGCGCCGAGCGCACGAGATCTGCATGTCGGGTGCGTCGAAGGAGTCCATCATCGGCAGACGGAGGTTCCGTTTCGCCATCAGATAGACGCTCCGCCGCTCGTGTTCGGCCTTGTCCGGCGTCACGGCCCACTGGCTTGGCTTGTACAGCAGGTTGACCAGCTCCTGGTCCACCGGCACGATGATGCTCTCCCCGAACATTTTCGGGTTCAGCCGTCCGCTAACCGCCAGCATCGCGTCGCGCAATTCTTCGGCCTCGAGGCGCCGCCGGGCGGTGTGCCACAGCAGCTTGTTCTCCGGGTCCTTGGCGTTCGCCTCGGCGAAGACCGGCGAATCGTAGCCCTGCTTCCAGGTGCTCGACGACAGCAGCAGCTTGTGCATCGGCTTCAGCTTCCAGCCGCCTTCGACGAACTGATTCGCCAGCCAGTCGAGCAGTTCGGGATGCGTCGGGCGCATGCCCATCTTGCCGAAATCGTTCGGGGTCGCGACGATGCCCCGGCCGAAATACCAGTACCAGAGCCGGTTCGCCATTACGCGGGCTGTGAGCGGATTGTCCGGTTCCACGATCCATTCCGCCAGCTTCGTCCGCGGATTCTCCGGCAGCGACTCCCGTTCCGGCGCACCGTCCGGCAGCAGCACGCCCAGCGGCCGCGCCCCCACTTTATCCTTCGGACGCGTGTACTCGCCCCGCTCCAGCAGGTGAATCGGCGTGGTGCGCTTGAAGTCGTTTTCCACCGCGAACAGGGCGGGCAGGGGCGCCGGCAGCTTTTCGGTCATCTCCTCGATCTTCTTGGTCAGCGCCGTCCGCTCTTCGCCCGCCTTGCCCTTCAACTCGGCCTTCAGACGCTTGATCTCGTCCTCCACCGCCTTGGCGCGCGCCTTCCACGCCGCCTGCTCGGAGTCGGTCGCCAGCGGGACGTCCTTCTCGTGCGTCGCCGCGAAGTAGGCCTGAATCCGGTAATAATCGGACTGCCGGAAGGCGTCGAACTTGTGATCGTGACACCGCGCGCACCCGAGCGTCACGCCCAGAAACGCCGCGCCGACGATGTTCGTCATCTCCGTCAGCACTTCGCTGCGGCTGCTGGCCACCTCCTGGTTGCCCGCGTTCTTCCGCAGCGGACCCATCCGCTGCAGCCCGCTCGCCACCAGCAGCGACTCGTTCTTGCGGTCCATTTCGTCGCCCGCGAGCTGTTCCATCACGAAGCGGTCGTAAGGTTTATCCTCGTTGAACGAGCGGATCACGTAATCCCGGAACCGCCACGCCCCGTTGCGGTGCGTGTCGTATTCAAACCCGTCCGTTTCCGAGTACCGCACCACGTCGAGCCAGTGCCGCGCCCAGCGCTCGCCGTACTGCGGAGAAGCCAGATACCGGTCCACTACCTTGTCCCACGCATCGGCTGACTTATCGGCCTCAAACGCGCGGATCTCCTCCGGCGCCGGCGGCAGCCCGCGCAGCAGAAACGA
>CAYMTH010000094.1:0-3913 GCA_964393235.1 uncultured Solibacteraceae bacterium
GTCCGGGCGCTGCCGTTTCTGAAACGCCCAATGCCTGCGCTCGACCGGCGTATAGGTTCCGAGCGGGGCGGTCGTCTCGGCGATCATCTGCGCGGGGACAAACAACGAGAGGAAAATCGCAATCGAGGGGGACTTCATGAGATGAAAATGATTATATAGGAGAATGTTTCGCCCCCGAGCTTTCGTCCTCACCGTTTGCCTCTCCTTCGCCCTCGCGGCCGCCGAAAAGCACGGCCTCGATCCCGCCGCCCTCGCCCGCATCCCCAAACGCATGCAGGAGCTGGTGGATAACGGCACGCTCGCCGGCGCCGTCACCCTGGTCCAGCGCCACGGGGCCCTTGCGTCGCTCGAAGCCGTCGGCTTCGCCGATAAGGAGGCCCACAAGCCGATGCGCCCCGACACGATCTTCCAGGTCATGTCCATGACCAAGCCGTTCGTGGGGACCTCCATCATGATGCTTGCCGACGAAGGCAAACTCTCGCTCGCCGATCCGGTTGAAAAGCACCTCCCCGAGTTCCGCGGCCAGCTCGTCGTGGAATCCAAACACGACGACGGCTCCTTCACCGTCCGCAAGCCCCGCCGCCCCATCACCATCCACGACTGCATGACCCACACTTCGGGCATGAGCTACCTGCCCCCCGCCGGCATCCGCGAACTCAACACCACCATGGACCGCACCCTCGCCGACGCCGTCCTGCTCTACTCCCAGATGCCTCTCGAATTCGAACCCGGCTCCAAGTGGCAGTACTCCAACCTCGGCATCGCCATTCTCGGACGCATCATCGAAGTGCGCTCGGGCATGCCGTTTGAGAAGTTCCTTGAAACCCGCATCTTCCAGCCCCTCGGCATGAAGGACTCCCACATCTTCCTCCCCGCCGAGAAGCACGCCCGCCTGGCCGCTATCTACAAGAAGGGATCGAACGGACTCGAAAAAGCCGGCAGCGAAACCCTCGGCGGATACGCCCTCAACTTCCGCAAGGGCGCCAAATACTCCGCGCCGGAATGGGGCCTCTACACTACCGCACAGGACCTCGCCGCCTTCTACCAGATGCTTCTCAACGGCGGCACCGCCGGCGGCAAACGCCTGATCTCGAAAGCCGGCATCGACACGATGACCCGGAAGCAGACCGGCGACCTGCGCGCCGGCCACATGCCTAACACCGCCTTCGGCCTCACCTGGGAAGTCATCGACGATCCGCGCGGCGAAGTCGCCTACCTCTCTACCGGCACCTTCGGCCACGGCGGCGCCTTCGGCACGCACGGCTGGGTCGATCGCAAGAAGGACATCGTCGGCGTTTACCTCATCCAGATGACGGGCATCGACGCCTCCACCAAGTATGGCTTCATGCAGATGGCCAACGCCGCCGTCGTCGACTAGGAAAAGACCTTTTCCTTAGAACTCCGGGCGGCGTTCGGCCTTACGATCGCGTGTATGCAACTCAAATACGCATCCACGTTGATCACTTTGACCCTCAACGCCCCCGGCCCCACCGGAGATGCCAACGGCCGCCGTGAACTCAACTGGGACGCGGTTCCCGCCCAGTTCTCCGCCCCCTACCTCCTCCCCAACGACTTCTTCAGCAAAAACTCCGGCCGCTGCGCCGTCTTCTCTGTCCACAACCCCGGCTGGACCGGCATCCAGGTCTTCAACGCGGCCGAGTCCCACCCCTTCTTCAGCCCCGAAAAACTCTTCGTCTCCATCGGCACCAACGACTACAACGTCGACTTCTTCGTTCCCGGCACCACGACCAAAGGCAAGGTCCGCGGCTTCGGCATCGTCTTCTCCAACGTCGCCCTGCCCTTCGCCACCGCCATCGAGCGCAACGCCGCCTTTTGCGGAACCGACGATCCGGCCAACAACGTCAACATCGTCGCCATCGGCGATTTGATCTACGGCGAGCCCGCGTCCGACTGCGCCCAGTAAGCCTCCTCCATCCGGTCGCCACACAAAGTACACCGCAGCCCCAACAGCGTCGGTCCCCGCTCGTCCGGCCCGGGCACGTCCTCCATCACGACGTGCTCGGGCAATTCCATATTCCGCCGAAATTGCAGGCCAGTCACCACCAGCCCCTTCCCCGGCCACTCCATCCGCACCCCACGCGCCCGGTGTTCCGCCTCCACCGGCCGCAAATGCTCGCAACACACCAGCTGCCCCGGGTCTTCCATATAGTCGATCTGCTCGTCGCTGTACAGAATCCCGTGCCGCTCCGCCGTGTCGATATACTTCCGCCGGTGCTCCGGCCCAGCGCGCAACTCCGCCACCCGCGCGTCGATCCGCGCCTGCCACGCCGCATCCCGCCCCCGCGGCAGTGGATTCACCGCCGTTGTCCTCCGGTACCCCAGATCCCGCCACGTAAAGGTCCACCACACCGCCGGCACGCACAGCAGCGCCGCCGCCCAGAACGGGCCGCCCGCATACGCGACGCCAGCAATTGAAGCCACGATCCACAGGGTCACTGCAATCGTCTGCAGCACCCGGACCGCCATCGCCTCAGCCCTTCAGCTTCTTCACCGCTTCGGTCAGCGCCGGGACCACTTCGAACAGGTCCCCGACAATCCCGTAATCGGCCACTTCAAAGATCGGCGCATCCGGATCCTTGTTGATCGCCACGATCGTCTTCGAACCCTTCATGCCCACCTGGTGCTGAATCGCGCCCGAGATCCCGACGGCGATATAGACCTTCGGCGCCACCGTCTGCCCGGAACTGCCGACCTGCCGCTCCATCGGCAGCCAGCCGTTGTCGCAGATCGGCCGCGACGCCGCCAGCTCACCGCCCAAGGCGTTCGCCAGCTCTTCTACGAGGCCGATGTTTTCCTGCTCCCGGATCCCGCGCCCGACGCTTACGATGATGTCGGCCGCCGTCAGATCCACCGCGCGCGACGACTCCCGGAACGGCGCTTCCACCTTCACCCGAATCCCGCTGACGCTCACCGCGAACGGAACCACCTCGGGCGCGCCCGCGCCCAGCAGATCCCCGCGATACGCCCCTGCCTGAATCGACAGGAACCGCGGCCCCGACGCCGGCAGCGCGAAATCGGCGTTCAACTTGCCCTGGAACAACTGCCGCACGGCCACGGCCTTTCCGCCGTCGACCTTCAGTTTCACCACATCGGCCACGAACACACGGCCGAACCGCGTCGCCAGCCGGGGCGCGAAATCGCGGACCTGGTACGTGTGCGGAAACACCACGTACTCCGGCCCCACGGCCCGGATCAACTGCTCCAGCGCCGCCGTGTACCCGTCGGCCGTATAAGCCGCCAGCTCCGGCGCGTCGATCGTATAAACCTTCGCGACGTCCTTTGACGCCGCTTCGCCCGCGGGGCCGATGGTCGCGACCGATACCGGCAGCCCGAACTCCTTGGCCGCCACCACCGCTTCCCAACCCATCCGGTGATACTGCCCGCCGGCCTGTTCCAATACGACGAGGACGCTCATATCACCCGCACCTCGAACTTCAATTTATCCGCCAGCGCGGCCGCCGCGGCCTTCGCGTCCCCGTCCAGAATCTGCGTCTGCTTCGCGCGCCCCGGCAGGTAAACGTTCTCGCACACCACTTGCGCCGCCGGCAGCCCGCCCAGGTCCGCCGCGCTCACTACGCGCAGTTCCTTCGTTTTGGCTTTCTTGATGCCCATCAGCGTCGCGTACCGCAGCTTGTTGATGCCGCTCTGAATCGTCAGCACCGCCGGCAGCGGCAGCGTCACGTGCTGGAACCAGCCGTCTTCCAACTCCCGCTTCACGCGAATCTCGCCGCCGTTCACCTCGACGGCCATGATGATCGTCGCGCTCGGCAGCCCCAGAAGTTCGGCGACAACCACGCCCGTCTGCCCGCTGCCCAGGTCGTCTGACTGCAAGCCCGTCAGCACCAGGTCCGGCGCCTCGGCCTTGATCGCCGCGGCCAGCAGCGTCGCCAGC
>CAYMTH010000094.1:3923-11415 GCA_964393235.1 uncultured Solibacteraceae bacterium
TTCTCGCTGGCGCGCCAACTTGAATAAAGCAAAGTCGGCCCCGTGCAGGCCGTCTTCCTGAATGTGGATCGCCCGGTCCGCGCCTTTTGCCAGCGCCTCCCGGATCGACGACGCCGCACCTTCCGGCCCCGCGCACACGACGATGACTTCTCCGCCGTGCTGCTCCTTCAATTGCAGGCCGGCTTCGAGCGCATAAGCGTCCGGCTCGTTGATCTCGTAAGTGAGATCGGACTCGTCAATCCAGGCTTCGCCCGCGGGAACCCGCAAAGCGGAGTCCCGCGACGGCACCTGTTTCAGCGCCACTACGATCTTCATGGGCTACTCTTCCGAGGGGCGTTTAAAAATCAGCGATCCATTCGTGCCGCCGAACCCGAAGGAGTTCGACAGCGCGTAGTCAATCTTCATCGGCCGCGCCACGTTCGGCACGTAGTCGAGGTCGCAGGCCGGATCCGGCGAATCGTGGTTGATCGTCGGCGGAGCAATCTGGTCCCGGATGGCCAGCACCGTGATGCCCGCTTCCAACCCGCCCGCGCCGCCCAGCAGATGGCCCGTCATCGACTTCGTCGAGCTCACCGCCAGCTTGTAGGCGTGGTCGCCGAACGCCCGCTTGATCGCCACCGTCTCGATCTTGTCGCCAAGATCGGTCGAGGTCGCGTGCGCGTTCAGATAGTTGATCTGCGAAGGATCGATCCGCGCGTCGCGAATCGCGTTTCGCATGACGCGGTACGGCCCATCGCCGTCTTCGGAAGGCGCCGTCATGTGGAAAGCGTCGCCGCTCATCCCATAACCCACCAACTCGGCAATTATTTTTGCCCCGCGCTTCTTGGCGAACTCGTACTCTTCGAGGATCAGCACGCCCGCGCCTTCACCGACCACGAACCCGTCACGGTCTTTGTCCCACGGCCGCGACGCCCGTTCCGGATCGTCGTTCCGCGTCGAGAGCGCCCGCAGGGCCGCGAAACCGCCCACGCCCATCGGCGTGATCGCCGCTTCCGCGCCTCCGCAGATCATAGCCACCGCGTCGCCGCGCTGGATGATCTTGAACGAGTCGCCGATCGCGTGCGCGCCCGTCGTGCAGGCCGTCGCGACAGCCGAATTCGGCCCCTTCGCGCCCGTGCGGATCGAAATGTGGCCGCTGGCCAGGTTCACGATCGCCGCCGGAATGAAGAACGGAGAGATCTTCGACGGGCCGCCTTCCAGGTACTTCTTGTGCTCCCGCTCGATCGCCTCGAAGCCGCCGATGCCGGATCCGATGAAGACGCCGATCTCTTCCGCGTTGTCCGCGTCGATCTTCAGCCCCGCCATCTGCAACGCCTCATCGCTCGCCGCAATGGCGAACATCATGAAGCGCGCCAGCTTCTTCACTTCCTTCTTTTCGATCCAGCGCGACGGATCGAAATCCTTCACTTCTCCGGCGAACCGGCAAGCGAATTCAGTGGCGTCAAACAAGGTAATGGGCGCGATCCCCGACTTGCCGGCACGCAGACCTTCCCAGGTCTGCTCCGTACCGATGCCAAGCCCAGAAACGAGCCCAATGCCCGTGACAACGACTCTGCGTTGATGTGTATCAGACAATGCGTTCTCCCCTCCGCTCAAGAGTGCTGCAGGGTGCGGCGGCGGACGGGCCGGTGAAGCCTAGGCCTTCTTCGCCTTGGCGTCAATGTAATCGATCGCGTCCTTGACGGTCTTGATCTTCTCGGAGTCTTCGTCGGGGATATTCAGGTCGAAGGCTTCTTCGAACGCCATCACCAGTTCCACCAGGTCGAGCGAGTCAGCGCCCAAGTCGTCGACGAAAGCAGCCGTGCCATCTACCTGGGCCTCATCCACGCCGAGCTGTTCGACGATAATCTGCTTTACTTTAGCTTCAACGGACATCTCTTTTCAGTTGTCTCCTTCAAACTTCCCTATCCTAGCCATACACAAGCCGCCACCGCAACCCTGCAGAATAGTAGATGAGTGAAAAACACCGCGCGAATCATCTATCTGCACGGCTTCGCCTCCGGCCCCGGATCGCGAAAAGCCCAAGTATTTCAAGCCCGTTTCGAACAGGCCGGGCTCGCCGTCTCCGTCCCCCGCCTCGATGAAGGAAATTTTTTCGGTCTCACGATTTCCTCCCAATACGCCGTCGTCGAACGCGAAGCGAAGGGGGAACCCGTCGTTCTCGTCGGCTCCTCCATGGGCGGCTACCTCGCCTCCCTCTACGCCGCCCGCCCCCCCGAGGTCACCCGCCTCGTCCTCCTCGCCCCCGCCTTCCATTTCCACGCCCGCTGGCCCGAACTCATCGGCCGCGAGCAGTTCGATAGCTGGCGCTCCACCGGCGCCCTCGAGGTCTTCCACTACGCCGACAAGGCCCCCCGGCAGGTCGGCTGGCAGCTCGCCGAAGACGCCGCCAAATGGGACCCCGCCCCCTCGTTCTCCCAACCCGCGCTCATCTTTCATGGCGCCAACGACCCCGTCGTCCCGCTCGCCCGCTCCGAAGCCTTCGCCGCCGCCCACCCCAACGTCACCCTCCACACCTTCGACGCCGGCCACGAACTTACCGAAGTCCTCGACGAAATGTGGGATTTGACCGCCGGTTTCCTCGGTATCGCGTCAAAATAGAAAAGATGCCGTCCCTCTACTCCCGTCCCGAGCTGGCCGCCGCGCGCGCCCGCTGGAAGCAGGAAAACAAGACCGTCGTTTTCACCAACGGCTGCTACGACCTTCTCCACCCCGGCCACATCCGCCTCCTCGAACAAAGCAAATCCATGGGCGACATCCTCATCCTCGCCCTCAACTCCGACGCCTCCGTCGCCCGGTACAAAGGCCCCTCGCGCCCCCTGATTTCTCAAGAGGAACGGGCCGCCGCCGCCCTCGCCCTCGACGCCGTCGACGCCGTCACTTTCTTCGACGAAGACACCCCGACGGAGCTCATCGCGCTCATCCTTCCCGACGTCCTCGTCAAGGGCGCCGACTGGTCCCATTACGTCGCCGGCCGGGAAGAAGTGGAGGCGGCCGGTGGCAAAGTGGTCCTGATTCCCCTCGAACCCGGCCACTCCACCACCAACATCGAGAAGGAAATTCTCAACCGCAAATGATCCACCCGGCCGTTCGCGATCTCTTCCAATCCCTCGCTTCCACCGACGGCCTGCAACAGATCGTCCGCGGCCTCGCCGCCCATCGCCACCAGTCCCTCTCCGGCCTCACCCTCACCGCCAAGGCCCTCTACGTCGTCCTCCTCTGGAAGATCACCGGCCGGCCCCTCATCGTTGTCACCGACGGCGCCAAGCAAGCCGAGCTCCTCCTCGAAGCCGCCCGCACGTTCTTCGAAATCATCGCCGGCGGCCAGCAGCTCGAGCCCCCTCAGCACCTTCCCGCCCTCGACGTGCTTCCCTCCCAGGGCCTCTCCCCCCACGGCGAAATCTCCGCCCAGCGCGCCGTCGGTCTCTGGCGACTCGCCACCCGCCGCGCCACCATCACCGTCGCCCCCATCGGCTCCGCCCTCGCCCGCACCTACTCCGCCGCCCAGTACCGCCACCTCGCGCTCGACCTCAAAACCGGCGAGGACATCGCCATGGACGACCTCGCCGAACACCTCCGCCGCATCGGCTACGAACAGCGCGAACCCGTCGAAATGGTCGGCGAATTCTCCGTCCGCGGCGGCATCATCGACATCTTCCCCGCCGAGTCCGCCCAGCCCATCCGCATCGAACTCTTCGGCGACACCATCGAGGAGATGCGCCGCTTCGACGTCCAGACCCAGCGCTCCGTCCTCAAGGTCACCTCCGCCACCATCCTCCCCCTCGCCGAACACGCCGTCCCCGGCAACCCCGTCCCCGGCTGGGAATTCCTCCGCGCCCTGCAAGACAAGCGCGAAAATTCCCTCTTCGACCTTCAGCTCGACGCCCTCCTCGTCCTCGACGAACCCGAACAGATCCGCGCCGCCGCCGAGCGCTACTGGAAACGCCTCACCGAAAACGTCCGCGAGGAAACCGTCCCCAACTCCGACGTCTTCTTCACCACCGACCAGTACAACGAAGCCGTCCAGTCCCGCGCCACGCTCGCCATCCGCCAACTCGAACTCCTCGGCGAATCCGGCGCCGCCCCCGCCGCCTACATCTCCTCCCGCCCCTCCCCGGCCTTCCACGGCGATCTGCAGGCAACCATCGGGGAAACCCGCAACCTCGTCGAGTCCGGCCACCGCGTCGTCTACTTCGCTCCCGCCGTCGGCGAAGTCGAACGCCTCGCCGACATCCTCCACGAATACCAGGTCCCCTTCCAGCTCGCCCTCGACCCCTCCGATCACCCCTCCCCCTACCTCGCCGAACGCGCCCGCCTCTTCGGCTCTTCCGCTTCGACCATGCTCGCCCGCGGCCTCATCCGCAAAGGCGTAGCCTTCCCCGACGCCCGCCTCACCGTCATCGGCTCGGAAGACCTCTTCGATCCGACCGACTACAGCTCCGCTCCGCAAAACATCAACCACGGCGCGGCCGCGGCCTTCGCCGCCGACATCGCCGATCTCAAGCCCGGCGACTTTATCGTCCACGTCACCCACGGCGTCGGCAAGTTCCTCGGCATCAAGGAACTCGCTCAGGGCGACAACGAAAAGGGTGACTTCCTCCTCCTCGAATACTCCGGCGAATCCCGCCTCTACGTGCCGATGTCGCGCCTCGACCTCGTGCAGAAGTACCGCGGCGCCGGCGAAGCCAAACCCCACCTCGACAAACTCGGCGGCGTTACCTGGAACAAAACCAAGTCCCGCGTCAAAGCCAAAATGCGCGACATGGCCGAAGAGCTCCTCAAGCTCTACGCCGCCCGCAAAATGGCCGAAGGCTTCTCCTACTCGCCCGACTCCAACTGGCAGCGCGAGTTCGAGGACGCCTTCGAATACTCCGCCACCAAGGACCAACTCCAGGCCGTCGCCGAAATCAAGCGCGACATGGAACGCCCCCAGCCCATGGACCGCCTTTTGTGCGGCGACGTCGGCTTCGGCAAAACCGAGGTCGCCATGCGCGCCGCCTTCAAGGCCCTGGGTGATGGCAAACAGGTCGCCGTCCTCGCTCCCACCACCGTCCTCACCCTCCAGCACTACGAGTCGTTCAAGCGCCGTTTCGCCTCCTTCCCCGTCCGCATCGAGATGCTCAGCCGCTTCCGCAGCGCGGCCGAAATCAAACAGACCCTCGAGGAGACCAACCTCGGCAAAGTCGACATCCTCATCGGCACCCACCGCATCCTCTCCAAGGACGTCGAGTTCGCCGACCTCGGCCTCCTGATCATCGACGAAGAACAGCGCTTCGGCGTCCGCCACAAGGAACGGTTGAAAGAGGTGCGCAAGAACATCGACGTGCTCACGATGTCGGCCACCCCCATCCCCCGCACCATGCACATGTCCATGCTCGGCCTCCGCGACATGTCCGTCATCGAAACCCCGCCCAAGGACCGCCTCGCCGTCCAGACCACCGTCGCCCACTTCAACGACGACCTCATCAAGGCCGCCATCGAAACCGAACTCCTCCGCGGCGGCCAGGTCTACTTCGTCCACAACCGCGTCGATACCATCTACAACCGCTGCTTCCACCTCCAGGAACTCATGCCCAACGTCCGCTTCGGCGTCGGCCACGGACAGATGCCCGAAGCCGAACTCGAACGGGTCCTGCTCGGGTTCATGAAGCGCGAATACGACGTCTTCGTCTGCACCACCCTTGTCGAAAACGGCCTCGACATTCCCCTCGCCAACACGATCATCATCGAGAACGCCGAACGCCACGGACTCTCCGAGCTCTACCAGCTCCGCGGCCGCGTCGGCCGCTCCAACCGCCGCGCCTACGCCTACCTTCTCGTCCCGCCCAATACCGAGCTCACCGAAGTCGCCCGCAAGCGCCTCGCCGCCCTCCGCGAGTTCTCCGACCTCGGCGCCGGCTTCAAAATCGCCGCCCTCGACCTCGAACTCCGCGGCTGCGGCAACCTCCTCGGCGGTGAACAGCACGGCCACATCGAATCGGTCGGCTTCGATACCTACCTGAAGCTCCTCGACGACATGGTCCGCGAACTCAAGGGCGAGGACGTCCCCCCCGAAATCCACTCGACGATCACCCTCGGCCTCGACCTCCGCATCCCCACCTCCTACATCGCCGAAGAGATTCAACGCCTCCGCGCCTACAAGAAACTCGCCTCTGTCGAGAACCCGTCCGAGCAGCAGAGGGTGCTCGACGAACTCACCGACCGCTACGGACCCGCCCCCGACATCGTCCGCCAGCTTGCCGACTTCTCCCTCCTCCGCGCCATCGCCCAGCGCCTCGGCATCGAGTCCATCGATCGCCGCCAGGGCTTCTTCAACATCAAGATCCACCCCGACGCCCGCATCAATCCCGAGGCCCTGATGAACCTCGTCGCCAACACCCGCGGCTGCCAGTTCACCCCCGCGGGCGTCCTCCGCCTCCCGGCCGACCCCTGGCCCGTCACCAAACCCGAGGCCATGCTCCGCTACCTCCAGCAGGCCCTCCGCGAGCTCGATCCGGCACACCGTGACGCCCCGGCACACCCGCTACCCTCGTAAACCATTGAGCCCCCGTTTTGGCAGCCCCCTTGCTTCACGTAATATAGGAGGAGATATGTCGTATCGCGTCCTGTTGATCACCCTCGCCGCCGCCGGCGTCCTTTCCGCCGCCGACCCGATCATCATCGAACAGATCGTGGCCAAGGTGAACGGCGAAATCATCACCCGCTCCGAACTCGAACGCATGAAGAAGAGCATGTCCGAGGACATGCGCGCCCGCGGCGCCCGGCCCGAAGAAATCCAGAAGGCGATCGCCGCCCGCGAAAAGGACTTCCTCCGCGAAAAAATCGACTCGATGCTCCTCGTCCAGAAGGGCCGCGAACTCAACATCAACCTGGACGCCGAAGTGACCAAGTACATGGCCGACATCCAGCGCCAGTCCAAGATCACCGACGCCGACAAGTTCCAGGCCTACGTCAAGGAAAACACCGGCATGTCCTACGAGGACTACCGCGCCGAAATGAAGAACTCGATGCTCACCCGCCGCGTCATCGGCCAGGAAGTCAGCTCCAAAATCGTCATCCCCAAAGCCGACGTCCGCAAATACTACGACGAGCACAAGGACGAGTTCCAGCGCGAAGAACGCGTCTTCCTTCGCGAAATCTTCCTGAACCTCGACGGCAAAACCGACGCCGAAAAAGCCGCCGTCGAGAAGAAGGCTAAGGACCTCGTCGCCCGCGCCCGCAAAGGCGAAAAGTTCAACGAACTCGCCCGCGACAACTCCGATGCCGACTCCGCCCGCAACGAAGGCGAACTCCCGCCGTCGAAGAAAGGCGAACTCCGCAAGGAAATCGAAGACAAGGTGTGGGGCGCCAAGCGCGGCGAAGTCCTCGACCCCATCTCCTTCCCCAACGGCTGGCTGATCCTCAAGGTCGAAGAACACCACGAGGCCGGCCTCGCCGCCTACGAAGAAGTGGAAGGCGAAATCATGAACAAGCTCTTCGAGCCCCGCATGCA
>CAYMTH010000095.1:0-2929 GCA_964393235.1 uncultured Solibacteraceae bacterium
TGGAGCGGACGCAGGCGCTGCGTGACGAGCGCCGGCCCCTCGACGGTCCCGCGAGCCGAAGAGACGCGGACGAGGTCGCCGCCCTTGATGCCCTTCTCTTTCGCGAGCGCCTCGGGCAGTTCGACGAAGAAGTTGCTCTGCAGCTCGGCGCCGGAGGCGACGTGCTTGGTCCAGTAGTGGAAGTGCTCGGTGAGGCGGTAGGTGATGGCGACGTAGGGGTACTTGTCGGGCGTGCCCATGGAGTCGGCGCTGCTCGTCATGACCGGCGCGACGGGGTTAGCCGAGGCGTTCGGGTGCAGCGGGTTGGCGACGGGCGATTCCATCGGCTCGTAGTGTTCGGGGAAGGGCCCCTCGGCGAGCTCGGCGGTGTAGAACTTGGCGACGCCCTCGGGGAGCATGATGAAGGAGCCGTACTGGTGCGGGTCGGCGTCGGCCTTGTAGTCCGGCGTGTCGCCGGTCCAGCGGGAGCCGTTCCACTTGATGGGGGCGTGGGTATTGGACCACGGCTTGCCGTCGGCATCGGCGGAGGCGCGGTTGTAGAGGATGCGGCGGTTGGCCGGCCAGCTCCAGGCGTAGTTCGGGAACAGGCCGAGCCCGGTGGGATCCTCCTGGCCGCGGCGGGCCATCTGGTTGCCGGCCTCGGTCCAGCAGCCGCAGTAGACCCAGTTGCCACAGGAGGTGGCGAGGTCGCGGCCGTTGACTTCGCGGGCCACTTCCTCGAGCGCGGGGGCGTGGGGCTGCGCGTAGTTCCACTGCATGGCCATGAGCGGTTCGCGCCCCGCGCCGCCTTCCTTTTCGTAGAGCTCGCGGACAGCCAGGAAGAGGCGACCGATGATTTCGTTGTCGGGCCGGGCGAGGCCCGGCGGGGGTACGGCGGCCTGCTTCCACTGCAGCCAGCGGGAGGAGTTGACGAAGGCCCCGTCCTTTTCGGCGAAGCAGGCGGCGGGCAGCAGGATGACCTCGGTCTTGATCTGCGCCGGGTCGACGTACTTGGGGTAGAACTTGTCGCCGAGCTTTTTGGCGTTCCAGAAAGAGGCGGTCTCGGTCTCGAAGTTTTCGACGACGCAGAGCCAGTCGAGATTGGCCAGCGCCTCGAGCATCTTCTCCGTATTCGGCCCGTTGGCGACCGGGTTCATGCCGAAGCTGATGAAGCCGTGCATCTCCTTGCGGTGCATGCGGTCGAAGAAGAAGCCCCAGCTCTGGTTCTCGGTCTCGCCGAGCTTCGGCAGCCAGTGGTAGCCGAAGCCGTTTTCCTTTTTGGCGGCGTCGCCGTAATAGGACTTGAGCAGGCTGACGGCGAACTTGGGCGTGTTGCCCCAGTAATTCATCGAATCGGGCCGGAGCGGCTTGGGCGTGACGGCCTTCAGATACTCGTCGAGGGACTGCTGGTTGGCGCGCGGCAGCCGCAGGTAGCCGGGCAGCATGTTCCAGGCGCCCATGTCGGTGGAGCCCTGAATGTTGGCGTGGCCGCGCTGGGCGTTGACGCCGCCGCCGGGCAGGCCGATATTGCCGAGCAGGAGCTGCACCATGGCCGCGGTGTGGATGAGCTGCACCGAGTGGGAGTGGTGCGTCCAGCCGAGCGCGTAGAGGACGGTTCCGACCTTGCCGGCGCGGCCCGTGGAGCAGATCAGCGCGGCGGCCTTCTTGAACTCTTCCGCCGTGCAGCCGCAGATCTCGGCGACCTTCTCCGGCGTGTAGCGCGCGTAGTGGCGCTTCATCGCCTGGAAGACGGTGCGCGGGTTTTCGAGCGTCGGGTCGATTTTGGCGTAGCCGGCGCCGTCGAGCTCATACTGCCAGGTGGACTTGTCGTAGGTCTTCTTCTCACCGTTCCAGCCGGAGAAGTGGCCCTCGGAGAAGCTGAAGTCCTCGCGCAGGAGGAAGGCCGCGTTGGTATGGGCGCGGACGTAGTCCATGTGGCAGAGGTTGTTCCCGATGGCGTAGGAGATGAGGCCGCCGAGGAAGGCGATGTCGGTGCCGGAGCGGATGGGCACGTAGGCGTCGGAGACGGCGGCGGTGCGGTTAAAGCGCGGGTCGATGCAGATGAGCTTCGCCTTGCGCTTGCGCTTGGCTTCCATGACGAAGCGGAAGCCGACCGGGTGGTTTTCCGCGGGATTGCCGCCCATGACGAGCACGACGTCGGTGTTGGCGATGTCGCACCAGCCATTGGTCATTGCTCCTCTTCCGAACGTGGCGGCCAAACTGACCACCGTGGGGCCGTGTCAAAGACGGGACTGATTTTCGTACGGGAGTATGCCGAGGCCGAAGCGGAACTTGCCCAGGAGATAGTTGATCTCGTTGGTATCGGTACAGCCGCCGATGAGGCCGAGCGTGTCGACGCGGTTGACGATGCGGCCTTGCGCGTCCTTCTCGGCGAAGCCCTTGTCGCGGGTTTCCTTGATGCGGCGGGCGACCTTGGCGATGGCTTCGTCCCAGGAGATCTCCTTCCACTCGGAGGCGCCGGGCGCGCGGTGGAGCGGGCGGGTGAGCCGGCGGTCGTTGACGACGAATTCCTTGAGCGAGATGCCCTTGGAGCAAAGCGTGCCGCGGTTGATGGGGCTATCGGGGTCGCCTTCGATGTGGACGACGGTGGGCCGGGCATTGCGGACCTTTTCCCCGGAGGTATGGATGACGACGCCGCAGCCGACGGCGCAATACGGGCAGACGCTATGGACCTGGGTGGTGCGGGCGACCTTGAGTTCGCGGGCGGCGACCGTGGCGGCTTCCAGCCGGAAGCCGAAGGCGGTGGCGGTCACGGCGGCGCCGGCCTGCAGGAACTGGCGGCGGTTAAGTGGCGGCATCATCAGGTCAATATCATATCCCGACGACCCGGCCGGGCGGCGCGGGTTATTCGGCGGCGTCGAAGGAGATGTCGCGGTAGAGGTCGGCGAGCGGGAGGGCGAGGGGGACCGAGGTCAGTTCGAGGACGGCG
>CAYMTH010000095.1:3029-6000 GCA_964393235.1 uncultured Solibacteraceae bacterium
GACGGCGGGCTCGGTTTGGGAGACGAGGACGTATTCGCGGAGGGTGGCGAGCTTACGGTACTGCTCGAACTTCGTGCCGCGGTCGTAGGCTTCGGTGGAAGGCGAGAGGACTTCGAACAGGACGGTGGGGTTGGTGCAGGAGTGCTGGTAACGCGGGGCGGGGACGACCGGGCCGCAGACAATGGAGAGGTCCGGGTAGGTGGCCATATCGGCGACTTCGATGACCACCCGGAAGTCGTTCAAAAAAGCGCGGCACCCCTTGTTCCGGAGCCGCGGAGAGACTTCGGATGTCAGGTTCACCAGGACGAGGGAGTGATTGGAACTGGCGCCCGACATGGCGAAGATCTGCCCGTCGTGATATTCGAGCTTGGCGCCGAGTTTCTCCTCAAGCGCCACGTACTCTTCCGGGCTGATGCGATGCGGGGGCAGAGTCGTCATCGCCTCGTATTTTAGTACCCAAGTTGGTTCATCCGGGTTTCGATAATGGCCGCGTAACGGTTCATGGCGGCGGGCCGGCGGCGGCGCGGCGCGGGGATGCAGGCGGCCATGCGGGCGGCCTGGTCGCGGCCGATCGAGGCGGCGGCCGCGCGGTAGTGAAAGCGGCTGGCGGCTTCCGCGCCATATACGCCGGGTCCCCATTCGATAACGTTCAGATAAAGCTCCAGGACACGCTGCTTGCCGAGAATGACGTCGGCCACGGGAGCCAGCGTCCACTCGATGACCTTGCGCACCGGGTTGCCGTGGGTGGTGAAGAAGAGGTTCTTGATCAGCTGCTGGGTCAGTGTGGACGCCCCGCGGAGGCGGCCGCGTTCGCCGGTGGCGTCGAGCGCCGCATCGTGCATGGCGCCGAAATCGAGGCCGAAGTGGGAATAGAAGCGCGTGTCCTCGCCGGCGATGACGGCGTGCTGCAGGTGGGGCGAGATCTTGGCGAGCGAGACCGGCTGGTAACGCTTTTCGTAGGGACCCTTTTTGAACCAGGACTCGATGCGGCGCTGGACGTGAACGCCGGTGGTGGGCGGGTCGATCCAGCGGAGGAGAATGAGCGAGCCGATCCAGAAGGCATAGAAGCCGAGGATGGTTTTCCAGAGGTACGGCGCCGCGCGGCGCCAGAGACGTTTCACTATTTCCCTATTTTCGCCTCGGCGAGGCGCGCCTGGATACGGGCCATCTCTTCCTGGTCGGCGGCGTTCCAGCGGCCCTCCTGGCGGAGATCCGATAGAAGACGGAGGGCGGTCTCGTAATGGCCGGCGGCCTCTGCGAATTTGCGCGCGCGGAGGGCGACGTCGCCCATGCCGCCGTAGGTTTCGGCGACCTCGCCGCGGGCGCCCGAGTTGGCCGGGTTGCGTTCGGCCAGCAGGCGCCGTTCCTCGAGCACAGCGCGCATCAAGCGGGCGGCGCGAGCGGCGTCGCCGAGCTCGTTCCAGGTCTTCGCTTCGCGGAAGCGCGCGGTGGCAAGGAGCGTGCGCGCACGCACCTCGTTGGGGTCGGCGTTGACGAGCGGCTCATAGAGCTTCACCGCTTCGGCGAAGGAGGCGAGCGCGGCCTTGGGATCGCCCGAGATGCGGAGCGCGTTGCCGAGGTTGGAATGAGACAGACCGAGCGCCATCAGGTGCTGCGCCTCGCCGGGGTGGGCGTTGACGATGGCCATCTGGATGCGAAGGGACTCGCGATAGTGGCGCACGGCCGTCTTCACGTCCTTTTCGTGCAGCAGGATGCTGGCCATGCGGGTGTGGGCGAGCGCGAGCCCCTGCTGATCCGCCTCGCTGGCGGGGTTGCGGGTGGCGAGCTCCTCGTAGATGTGCAGGCCTTCGCGGCGCAGTTCAAGAACGCCGCGGAAGGCCCCGAGGATGGAGAGGCTGGCGCTGGTGGCGGTGAGCGACGAGGCGACGTTGCGGAGGCGGGCGATATCGCCGGGCTTGCGTTCGAGCAGACGGCGGCGCATTTCGAGCGCGGTGCGATCGGCTTCGAGCGCCTGGCGGCCGTCGCCGGTGGCGCGGAGGATGGAACCGATGCGCATGAGCGTCTGGGCGAGGGCCTCTTCGCGTCGGTCGCGATCGGCATCAGTGGCGGCTGAGGAGAGGAGCGTCCGGCGAATGCCTTCGGACTTGCGGTAGCTCTGCAGCGACGCGGCGGTGCCCCCGAGGTTCAGGGCGCCGGGACGGCCCTGGACGTCGCCCACCTTTTCATAGGCGGCGGCGAGGTCTTCCTGCAGCGACTCATCGCCGGCGGCCTCCTGCGCGAGGCCGTCGAGATACTGCAGCGCGTTGCGGACCATGGTGGCGCGGACGGCGGTGGAGCCGGGCAGGCGGGCGATGGCGTCGTCCATCTCGAACATGAACGTGTTGGCGAGACGGCGGACATCCTGGAAGCGGCGCTCGGCGCGTTCGTAGTTCTGGCGGGCGATGCGGGCCTGCCAGAGGGCGACGCCGATGCCGGCGATGAGGGCGATGGCGACGGCCGCGGTGGCGGCGACGACGAGGCGGTTGCGGCGGATGAACTTGTGGGTGCGGTAGGTCCAGGTATGGGGGCGGGCGGCGATGGGCCGCGAGGAGAGATGGGCGCGGACGTCCTCGGCGAGGGCTTCGACGGAGGGGTAGCGTTCGCCGGGCTCGAACTCGAGCGCCTTGAGGACGATGTTGTCGAGATCTCCTTCGAGCTTGCGGTCGCCGGAGCGGTGGCTGGGGCGGAGGGGGACCTCCTGCTGGAGCTTCTCGTAATACTGCAGCGGCGCGAGGTTTTCCATCGGGATGGCGTGCTGCCAGGTGAGCAGGAAGTAGAGGATGCGCCCGAGGGAGTAGATATCGGAGGGGATGCCGGCCTGGTCGCCGCGGAGCTGTTCGGGGCTGGTCCAGCCGGGGGTCATGGCGGGCTGGGTGGTGCCGCCGGGCTTTTGCTCTGTGGTGTCATCGCTGGGCTGGATGAGCCGGGAGATGCCGAAATCGAGGAGCTTGATGCCGCCGGCTTTGCAGAG
>CAYMTH010000095.1:6010-8013 GCA_964393235.1 uncultured Solibacteraceae bacterium
GTAGCTGACGGCGTCGCAGATGGCGAGGAAGGCTTCGAGGCGCTCGCGGAGCGGAAGGGCGCGGGCTTCGGGGCTTTTGTCGAGCGGGGTGCCTTCGACGTACTCGGTGACGAGGTAGGGGAGGCCGTCGGTGGTGATGCCGCCGTCGAGCAGGCGGGTGATGCCGGGGTGGTGGAGACGGGCGAGGATCTGCCGTTCCATGCGGAAGCGGCGGAGGGCGCCCGGGGTGACGGCGGAGTGGCGAATGAGCTTGAGGGCGACGGGCATGGCGTAGCCGTCGACCTCGCGGGTGGAGAGGTAGACCTCGCCCATGCCGCCGCGGCCGAGGAGGGATTCGAGTTGATAGGGGCCGATCTGGCGGCCGGCGGAGGTGCGCGGCGCGGCCAGGTTGACGACGGCATCCTCGAGAAAGGCCCCGGCTTCGCCGAGGGCGGCGATCAGGGAGCGGACCTCTTCGCGCAGCTCCGCGTCGGCGCCGCACACCTCGTCGAGGTAGCGGGTCAGTTCCCCGCGGGGAAGGGTCAGGGCGTGATCGAAGACCTCCTTGACGCGCTTCCAGCGCGCGGCGGGCGCGGGCTGGGAGGGGCCGGTGGTCATGGGTTCGACATGTTGTGAGCTTTGGACAGTTCGCGGAAGAGCCAGGCTTTGGCCGAGACCCAGTCGCGCTTCACGGTGGATTCGGAGATGCCGAGGACTTCGGCGGTCTCCTCGATCGAAAGTCCGGTGAAGAAGCGGAGTTCGACGATGCGGGACTGCTGGGGGTCAATTTCGGCGAGGGTCTCGAGGGCGTCGTTGAGAGCCTCGATTTCGAGGTCGCGTTTTTCGGAGACGCCGAGCGCTTCGTCGAGCGAGAGGGCGACGGCGCCGCCGCCGCGTTTGGCGGCGCGGACACCGCGGGCGTGGTCCACCAGGATGCGGCGGATCATCTGGGCGGCGATGCCGAAAAAGTGGGCGCGGTTCTGCCAGCGGACGGAGCGCTGGTCGACCAGACGCATGTAAGCTTCGTGCACGACGGCTGTCGCCTGCAGGGTGTGGTCGGCGCGCTCGCGATGGAGGTAGATGGACGCGAGACGGCGCAGCTCGTCATAGACAACGGGCGTCAACGAATCGAGGGCCGTTTTGTTGCCTTCGGACCATTGTTGGAGGAGTTGAGTGACTTCCGGTGTCGTCATCTTCTGATTTTGCCCGCTAGGAAGTATAACGTTTGACGCAGGGGAAAAAGTTTCGTCCTTTCTGCCGAGACGGATAGAATAAAAAGATGTCCATTGTCGTCGTGGGCTCCGTCGCATATGACGGGGTCGAAACCCCGCACGGGAAAGTCGAGCGGATGCTCGGCGGGTCGTGCACGTATATTGCTCTGGCCGCGAGTTATTTCGCCCCGGTGAAGATCGTCGCCGTGGTGGGCGAGGACTTCGCGCAGGAGGATACGGACCTGCTGGCGTCGCGTGGAGTCGACCTGGCGGGGCTGGAGCGCGCGCCGGGCAAGACCTTCTTCTGGAAGGGCGTGTACTCGAACGACATGAACGACCGGGAGACGCTGGTCACCGATCTGAACGTCTTCGAGCACTTCGATCCGAAGCTGCCCGAGTCGTATCAGGACTCGCCGTACCTGCTGCTGGGCAACATTCAGCCGACGCTGCAGCGGAACGTGCGGGCGCAGATGAAGGCGCCGCGGATCACCGGCGGCGACACGATGAATCTGTGGATCAACATCGCCAAGGATGAGTTGCTGAAGACGCTGCAGGGCTGGGACTTCCTGCTGATCAACGACAGCGAGGCGCGGCTGCTGTCGGGCGAGAACAACCTGCGGCGCGCGGCCCGGGCGATCCAGGCGATGGGCCCGAACACGGTGGTAATCAAGCGCGGCGAGTACCGCGCGCTGCTGTTCCGGGGCGACGATTACTTCATCGTGCCCGGCTACCTGCTCGAAGAGGTCTACGACCCGACGGGCGCCGGCGACTGATCGACGGGCGGAACCCGGGATACGCGCAGACCGGGACGGT
>CAYMTH010000095.1:8023-11395 GCA_964393235.1 uncultured Solibacteraceae bacterium
AAGAGGTCTACGCCCCGACGGGCGCCGGCGACTGCTTCGCGGGCGGGTTTAACGGCTACCTGGCGCAGCAGGGGATCGACCTGCGGCAGGGGCACATCGACCGGCTGGAACTCTCGCGGGCGGTGATCTACGGCAGCGTGATGGGCAGCTTCTGCTGCGAGCGGTTTGGCGTGGACCGGTTCCGGACCCTGACACGCGCGGAAATCGATGCGCGGTTCCAAGAATTCAAGAGATTTACGGACTTCTAAGCGCGGCGGCGGCCGGCGCGGCGGAAGCGCCGCGTCCGTGCCGTGGCGGCTGCTGGCGTTCCTGACGGCGGTTTCGGCGCTGGCGGTGCTCTATTTCTGGCGCAACGGCTACCTGCTCTGGTACGGAGACGCGACGGCGCACCTGAACATCGCGCGGCGACTGATCGACGGGCGGAACCCGGGATACGAGCAGATCGGGACGGTGTGGCTGCCGCTGCCGCACGTGTTGACGATGCCGTTCGCGGCGGTAGACGAGTTATGGCGGTCGGGGCTGGCCGGCGCGATCCCGAGCGCGGTTTGCTTCGTGCTGGCGGGCGTGCTGCTCTACCGGATCGCGCACCTGACGTTCGACTGCGAGCAGGCGGGGTGGGCGGCGGTGCTGCTGTTCGCGCTGAACCCGAACATGCTCTATCTGCAGTCGCTGGCGATGACGGAGGCGATCTTCATCTGCAGCGTGCTGGCGGCGCTGTACGGGTCGATGCGGGGCAGCGTATGGATGGCCGGGGCGGGGCTGCTGGCGGCGACGATGACACGCTACGAGGGCTGGTTCCTGATCCCGTTCGTGGTCCTTTACTTTTTCTGGAAGGACCGGGGGAAGGGCGTCGCGGTGGGGGCGATCGCGTCGGTGGGGCCGCTTTACTGGCTGGCGCACAACTACTACTTTCACGGCGACGCTCTGGAGTTCTACCACGGGGTGGGGTCGGCGAAGTGGATTTACGAACAGGCGATCGCCAAGGGCCTGGAGCGCGCGCCGGGCGACGGGGACTGGCTGACGGCGGCGAAGTACTACGCGATGGCCGGGCGGCTGTTCGCGGGGTTGCCGCTGGTGGGCGTGGCGGCGTTGGGCCTGCTGGGCGTGGCGGTGCGGCGGGCGTGGTGGCCGGTGTTCTTTCTGCTGCTGGGGCCGGTGTTTTTTGTTTGGAGCATGCACGGGTCCGGGGCGACGATCTTTGTGCCGAACCTGCATCCGCACAGCTACTACAACACGCGGTACGGGATGATCGTGCTGCCGCTGGCGGCGCTGGCGGCGGCGGCGCTGCCGGCGATTCTGCCGCACGGGAGCCGGAAGGCGGTGACGGCGCTGCTGGTGGCGATCGCGGTGAGTCCGTGGGTGGCCTACCCGAAGCAGGAGAACTGGGTGACGTGGAAGGAGTCCATGGTGAACTCGGAAGGGCGGCGGGCGTGGACGCGGGAGGCGGCTGGCTACCTGCGCGAGCGGTATGTGCCGGGGCGCGGGATCGTGGCGCATTTCGGGGACCAGACGGCGATCTTCCGCGACGCGGGAATCCGGCTGCGGGAGACGGTGCACGACGGCGACGGGCTTTATTTTCAGGCGATCGTGCAGCGGCCGGGGACGTTTCTGTGGCAGGAGTGGGTGATCACGATTCAGGGCGACGCGCTGTCGCGGTCGATGGCCGAGTATACGGCGAGGTCGCCGCGGTACCGGCGTGTGAAAATGATAGGAGTGAAAGACGCGCCGCCGCTGGAGATCTGGCAGCGGGCGGGCGGTTGATTGTCATGGAAATTCCCTTTACGAAGGCCCACGGGGCGCGCAACGATTTTCTGCTGACGTGGGCGGACGAGGCCCCGGCGGATCGCCTGGCGGAGACGGCGACGGCGATCTGCGACCGGCACACGGGCGTGGGCGCCGACGGGTGGCTGCTGGTGTCGCGCCTGGACGCGCCGCCGGAGGGCGCGGACCTGCAGATCCGGCTGTTCAACCCGGACGGCGGCGAAGTGGAGATGTCGGGCAACGGGACGCGGTGCGCGGCGGCGTTCGCGATCGCCAACGGCTACGCGCGGCCGGAGATCCGGATCGTGACCGGCGGGGGCACGAAGCACCTGCGGCTGCTGCGGCAGGCGGGAACGGCGTATGAGTTCGAAATGAACATGGGCCGGCCGCGCGTCGAACCCGGGCACCTGCGCTACGCGCTGCCGGTGGGCGCCGACGTTTACGACTGCACGATTCTTTGGGTGGGCAATCCGCAGTGCGCGGTGTTCGTTGAGGACTTCGACTTCGACTGGCGCGAGGTGGGCGCGGCGATCGAGCGGCACCCGATGTTCCCGAACCGCACGAACGTGTCGTTCATCCGGACGGTGGACGGGCTCAATATCGACGTCTTGTTTTTCGAACGGGGCGTGGGCGAGACGATGAGTTCCGGCACCGGATCGACCGGGGCGGCGGTGGCGTCGATCCTGCGCGGGTTCGTGGGCCGGACGATGACGGTGCGGACGCCGGCTGGTCCGCTGGAGTTCCAGTGGCCGGCCGATGATCAGGATGTTGTGATGGTCGGACCTGCGGAAATCATCGCGACCGGCCGATATTTTCTATAGGATTTAGGACTGTAACGCACGCCATGAGTCATTTTGACCAACTAGCCAGCAAGATCGAGAACAAGAAGGCCGTTTCCGGGATCGTCGGACTCGGTTACGTGGGCCTGCCGCTGGCGGTGGAGTTCGCGCGCGCCGGGCTCCCGGTGCTGGGATTTGACGTGACGACCGCCAAGGTGGAGATGCTCAACCGGGGCGAGTCCTACATTCAGGACGTGCCGACCGGGGTGCTCGGGCCGCACGTGGCGGCCGGTCTGCTGTCGGCGACAACGGATTTCGCCCGGATCGCCGAGGTGGACACGATCAACATTTGCGTGCCGACGCCGCTGCGGAAGACCAAAGATCCGGACATGTCGTATATCGTGGCGGCGACCGAACAGATCGCCAGATATCTGCATCCGGGAATGCTGATCATCCTGGAATCGACGACTTATCCGGGGACCACCGACGAACTGCTGCTGCCGATGCTCGAAAAGAGCGGGCTGAAGTGCGGGGAGGATTTTTTCCTGTGCTTTTCGCCGGAGCGCGTCGACCCCGGCAACGAGAAGTTCCAGACCTACAACATTCCGAAAGTGGTGGGCGGGATTACGCCGGCGTGCACGGAACTGGGGCGGCGGTTCTACGCGCAGTCGCTGCAGACGGTGGTGCCGGTGAGTTCGACGAGCGTCGCCGAGATGGTGAAACTCCTCGAGAACACGTTCCGGATGATCAACATCGGCATGGTGAATGAACTGGCGCTGATGTGCGACCGGATGGGGATCAACGTGTGGGAGGTGATCGACGCGGCGGCGAC
>CAYMTH010000096.1:0-9591 GCA_964393235.1 uncultured Solibacteraceae bacterium
ATCCGCTCCAGACACGCCGCGGTCAACTCCCGCGACGACACCTCACGCGCCCGCAGCGCCCGTCCCGCCTCCTGAATCGTCATTTCGACTCCTCCGGCAGCGGGAGCGCGGGGAAAGTCGCCGGCTCGGTCTCCATCCGGATCAACCCGCGCAGGGCCGCAAACTGCGCCTCCAATTTCTCCAACGGGACCGTCACGCGATCGTCCCCTTCCAATCCTCGGGCCTTTGCCACTGCTTTCCAGTCCGTCATACTCAGTTCCGCCATCATATACGATGCTAGAGGAGGAGGCCCGCCCATGTTCTGCGACCGCTGCGGCACGTCCGTCAATGCAAATGCCACCGAGTGCCCGCGCTGCCAGGCTCCACTCGCCGCCCCCGGCCTCGTCCCCGTCGCCGTCCCCCGCGGCGCCGGCGCCTGGATCGCCGACGGCTGGAACGCCGTCACGTCCAATTTCTGGACCTTCGCCCTCCTCGGCCTCATCCTCGTAGCCGCCGGCTCCACCGTGCCGATCCTCATCCAGGCGCCCGTCACGATGGGTCTCCAGTGGGCCGCGCTCCGCCAGGTCGCCACACGCCGCGCCGAAGTCAACGACATCACCTTCGGCTTCAACCTCTTCCCCCAGGCCGTCATGATCGGCCTCGTCACGACGATCCTGATCACCGCCGGCTTCATCCTGCTCATCCTGCCCGGCATCGCCGCCTGCGTTCTCCTGCAGTTCCCCTATCTTCTCGCCATCGATCGTAAGCTCGACTTCTGGGCCGCCATCAAAGAGAGTTTCAACGTCTCGCAGCGCCACTTCGGCTCGCTGCTCGGCCTCTGGTGCCTGCAGATCGCGCTCATCGTCGGGGGCGTGCTGCTCTGCGGCGTCGGCGTCCTCGTGGCGCTCCCGATGACCTACGCCGCCACCGCCTCCGCCTACATCGACCTGTTCGGCCTGCAGAACGATACGCGAGTCCGCCTCGCCGGAGCCTCCGCGCCGTGATCGACCTGCCCGCCTGGTTCCGCCTCGCCGCCCCGGCGGGCGCTCTCTGCGCCTGCGCTCTCATCGATCCCGACCGTCCGCCCGCCTGGATCGTCTGTCCCTTCCGCCTCCTCACCGGGCTTCCCTGCCCCACATGCGGCATGACCCGCGCCGTCGCCTCCCTACTCCGCGCCCGCTGGGCCGACGCAGTGGCGTTCCATCCGCTCAGCCCGCTCGTCTTCGCCGGTCTCGCCGGCTGGCTCCTGGCCGAACTCGGCCATCGCTTCCGCTGGTGGGACGCCTCCCCTCTCCACCGCCTCGCCATCCGCCCCGGCCCGTGGCTCGCCTTCCTCGCCGTCTCCACCGCATTCGGCGCGCTCCGGTGGCTCGGCTGGACCGGTGCGGTACAATGACTAAGTGGTCCGCCGCCCCGCGGAACTGCTCTGATATCACATGAAATCCAACTGGAACGGCGATTACCTCTTTCTCTTGGAGAATCTGGTCGTAAAGGACTTCAAGATCCGGTATCGCAATATGTCGCTCGGGGTCTTCTGGTCGTTGTTGAACCCTCTGGTTCTGATGGGCGTCCTGACGTTCGTTTTCGTCAAGGTCATGCCGAACCGCGCGATCGAAAACTTCCCGATCTTCGTCCTCTGCGGTCTCGTCCCGTTTAACTTCTTCACGGTCGCCTGGAACAACGGCACCATCTCGGTAGCCAACAATTCCGGCCTCATCAAACGCATCCCCGTCCCGCGGGAGATCGTCCCCATCGCGTCGGTTCTGTCGACAACCATACACCTCGGCATTCAAATCGGCCTCCTGCTCATCTTCGTCCTCCTGTTCGGCCGCGGCATCAACATTTACTGGCTATGGCTCCCCGTGCTCTGGGCGCTCGAAATCGTCTTCGTCTCCGGCCTCGTGCTCGCCACCAGCGCCTTCGACGTCTACCTGCGCGACATGCGCTACATCGTCGAATCGGCCTGCACCGTCCTGTTCTGGCTCGTGCCGATCTTCTACACGCTCGACATCGTCCCCCGCGAATACGTCACCGTCTACGAGTTCAACCCGCTCGCCGCCCTCATCCTCGGCCTCCGCCGCATCCTCATCGACGGCGTCTCGCCCAACGGCGAAGCGGGCCTCGTCTACAAGTTCGCCTTCACCTCGGGCCTCATGTTCGTCATCGGCCTCGGCATCTATACCCGTCTGAAGATCAAGTTCTTCGACTATCTCTAGGAGGAGCCCGCGATGAACGTGATCGAATTCAAAAACGTCTCCAAGGCCTTCCACCGCGCGGCCGGCCAGCGCCTCATCCGCCACTACATCGAAGACCTCCTCGGCAAATCCGGCGCCGACACCTTCCACGCCCTCAAAAACGTCAATTTCGCCATCAAGGACGGCGAATCGGTCGCCGTCATCGGCGCCAACGGCGCCGGCAAGAGCACGCTGCTCAGCCTCGTCACCCGCCTCGCCCCGCCGTCGTCCGGCGACGTCATCATCAACGGCCGCGTCGCCGCCCTGCTCGAACTCGGCGCCGGCTTCCACCCCGACCTCACCGGCCGCGAAAACGTCCGCCTCAACGCCTCACTCCTTGGCTTCTCCCGCAAGCAGGCCGGCGCCCTCTACAACGCCATCGTCGACTTCTCCGAACTCCACGACTTCATCGACGAGCCGCTCCGGACCTACTCCAACGGCATGATGCTCCGCCTCGCCTTCTCCGTCGCCGTCAACCTCGACCCGCAGATCCTCATCATCGACGAGGTCCTCGCCGTCGGCGACCAGCAGTTCCAGGCCAAGTGCATCGAAAAGATCTTCGAGATCCGCAACCAGGGCCGCACCATCCTCTGCGTCTCCCACGCCACCGCCATCCTGCAGAACCTCTGCTCCCGCGCCCTCTGGCTCGACCACGGCCAGCTCATCATGGACGGCCCTATCAAAGAGGTACTCCAGGCCTACGAAGGCCGCGCCCTCCATGCGCCCAGCGAGTAGCGTCTAAACTAGGGTTGTGTCGACGCCCTTAACCGTTCTTTCCGAAGACGATCAGCTCTTCCAATCCACCATCCGCCGCTTCGCGCGCGAGCAAATCGCCCCCCGCGCCCGCGACATGGACCACAAGGCCGCTCTCGACCCGGCCCTCCTCCGCCAGCTCTTCGAACTCGGCCTCACCGCCATCGAAATCCCCGAAGAATTCGGCGGCCAGGGCGGCACCTTCTTCCAGTCCCTCCTCGCCGTCGAGGAGATCGCCGCCGCCGACCCCGGCGTCGCCGTCCTCGTCGACGTCCAGAACACCCTCGTCATCGCCGCCCTCCGCGACTACGGCACCCCCGACCAGCAGCGCCGCTGGTTCCCCGCCCTCGCCGCCGATACCGTCGGCGCCTATGCACTCAGCGAGGCAAACTCCGGCTCCGACGCCTTCGCCCTCCAAACCCGCGCCACCGCCGACGGCGACCACTACGTCCTCTCCGGCCGCAAGCTCTGGATCTCCAACGCCGCCGAAGCCGGCCTCTTCCTCGTCTTCGCCACCATCAACCCCGACGCCGGCCACCGCGGCATCACCTGCTTCCTCGTTCCCCGCGACACGCCCGGCCTCGCCATCGGCCGCAAGGAAGACAAGCTCGGCATCCGCTGCTCGTCCACCTGCGAAGTCGTGCTCGACAACTGCCGCGTCCCCGCCGCCAACATCCTCGGCGAACCCGGCAAGGGCTACAAGGTCGCCATCGAAACCCTCAACGGCGGCCGCATCGCCATCGGCGCCCAGCTCGTCGGCCTCGCCTCCGGCGCCCTCGGCCACGCCATCGCCTACGCCAGCCAGCGCCGCCAGTTCGGCAAAACCATCGCCGAGTTCCAGGCCGTGCAGTTCAAGCTCGCCGACATGGCCATGCAGGTCGAATCCGCGCGCCTGATGGTCTACAACGCCGCCCGCCTCCGCGAGGCCGGCAAGCCATACGTCAAGGAAGCCGCCATGGCCAAGCTCCAGGCCTCCCTGATCGCCGAGGACGTCGCCAGCCAGGCCGTCGAAATCTTCGGCGGGCTCGGCTTCACCAAGGAATCGCCCGTCGAAAAGCTCTACCGCGACGCAAAAATTGGCAGAATCTATGAAGGCACCAGCAACATGCAGCGCCTCACGATCGCCAAAGAAATTCTCTCGTAACCAGGGTCCACCCGCCGCCATCCAAACCTGTTAGGAGCCTCCATGCGCGCCGCCCTCCCAATTCTCCTCGCCTTCGCCACCGCCCTCCCGGCCCTCCCCGCTCCCGCCAAGGCGGAGCCGTCCGAGGCTGACCTCGAACGCATCATCCAGAAGTTCGCCGAAAAGGAAAGCGAGTTCCTTCTCGCCCGCGAGAGTTACACCTACCGCCAGACCGTCCGCGTCGAGGACTTCGACGGCGGCGGCACCCCCGGCGGCAAGTTCGAACTCGTCAGCGACATCGTTTTCACCGGTAACGGCAAGCGCACCGAACGCATCGTCCGCGCCCCCGTATCCACCATCAAGTTCGTCACCTTCTCCCCGGAAGACGAGCAGGACATCCGCTCCGTCCAGCCCTTCGTTCTCAATTCGAAGGAACTGCCCAAGTACCACGTCCGCTACCTCGGCCGCGAAAAGCTCGACGAAATCGAAACCCTCGCCTTCGCCGTGAAGCCCAAGGACCTCATCCCCGGCGAACGCTACTTCGCCGGCATCGTCTGGGTCGACGAAGAGGACCTGCAGATCGTCAAAACCTACGGCCGCGCCACCGGCAAGCTGAAAAAGGGCAACGACCAGCGCTTCCCCAAGTTCGAAACCTTCCGCGAACAGATCGACGGCAAGTACTGGTTCCCCGTCCTCACCCGCGCCGACGACACCCTCTACTTCGAGGAATCGGTCGTGAAGCTCAAGATGCGCGTCCGCTACGACGATTACAAGCAGTTCAAGGGCGAGACCAAGATCACCTTCGGCGATGAAGTGCCCTCCACTCCCCCCGCCCCCCCCACCCCCGAGCCCCCGAAAAAGCCGTGAGAATCCTCTTTCGACCCCCAGGATTCCCCGATCGCCTTCGATTTGCTGCTATTGCGGCGTCCCCTGTGTTCTAATGGGTTGTTAACGCTAGTATGCCGAGCCTTGCCACACGGCTTCGTCGCAATTTGCAGGCGGGGCGTCGACGGATGCGCGAACTGCAAATGATCGCGAAAGGTCTCCTTTCTACCGATCATATCGTGCAGGCGCACATCATCCCGATGCGCCGCTGTAATCTCTCCTGCGCCTACTGCAATGAGTACGACGACGTCTCCAAACCCGTCGACCTCGAGATCATGCTGGGCCGCATCGATCATCTCGCGCGCCTAGGCGCCACGCTCATCATGATCAGCGGCGGCGAACCGCTGCTCCACCCCGACCTCGAAAAGATCATCGCCCGCATCCGCCACCACGGCCGCATCGCCGGCATGATCACCAACGGCTACCTGCTGATGCCGGATCGCATCCAGCGCCTCAACGACGCCGGACTCGATCACCTGCAGATCTCCATCGATAACGTCATGCCCGACGAGGTTTCGAAAAAGAGCCTCAAGGTCCTCGACAAAAAACTCCAGATGCTCGCCGAGCACGCCGACTTCCACGTCAACATCAACTCGGTCCTCGGCGGCGGCACCAAGAACCCCGAAGACGCCCTCGTCATCGGCCGTCGCGCCCTCGAACTCGGCTTCTCCTGCACCGTTGGGATTATCCACGACGGCCACGGCCAGCTGAAGCCCCTCGGCGAACGCGAGCTCAAGGTTTTCCGCGAATTCAAGACGCTCCGCCAGCGCAGCTTCGCCCACTTCTCCGGCTTCCAGGAGAAGGTGGCTCTCGGCCAGGAAATCGAATGGCGCTGCCGCGCCGGCTCCCGCTACCTCTACGTCTGCGAAAACGGCCTCGTGCACTACTGCTCGCAGCAGCGCGGCTATCCCGGTGTTCCGATTCAGGATTACACCACCGAGGACGTCAAACGCGAGTTCCTCACCCGCAAGGCCTGCGCCCCGCACTGCACCATCTCCTGCGTCCACATGACCTCGCGCATGGACTTCTGGCGCGCGCCCCAGACCCTTGAATCGGGCCTGAACGATCGCAAGCCCGAAGCTGATCTGGTCAACATCGAAGGCGTCAGCCGCTAAGCCGCTTCTACTCGAAAAACGGCTCGCCCGCCTTCCGGTACCGCCACGCGCAGTCCGTGTTCAGCTCGATCCCGAGCCCCGGCCGCTCCGTCATCGCCACGTGCCCGCGTTCGATCACCGGACCGCCCACGAGTTCATCGAAAAACGGCACGCTCGCCCCGTGCCACTCCAGCGCCAGGAAGTTCGGAATCGCCGCCGCCACGTTCGCCGCGGCCACGAAACCCACCGGCGACGAGATGTTGTGGATCGCCAGATTTACAAACCGCAGGTCCGCCATCTGCGCCACCAGCATCGCCCGCAGCAGCCCCGTCTTCTGCACGTCCGGCGCCATCACGCGCACCCGCCCCACCGTCAGCAGATCCCAGAAATCCTCGATCGCGTACAGGTTCTCCCCCGTCGACACCGGCACCGCGATCGCCGCCTGCAGGTGCCCGAGCGGCTCGATCGGCCGCGGCGGAATCGGATCTTCGTACCAAAGCAGGTCCAGCGGCTCCAGCGCCTTCGCCAGCTTCACCGCGTCCGCCACCGTGTAGTTCCAGTGGCAATCCACCGCCAGGTCGACACCGGGCCCGATCTCGGCCCGCACCGCCGCCAGCCTTTCCACCACGTACTCGATCTCGGCCCGGCTCAACGACCGGTTGTATTCATCGGTGGGATACGGCGTCGGGATGTCGGCATCGAACTTCATCGCCGTGAATCCGCGGTCCGCCATCTCCCGCGCCCGCCGCCGGTAGTCGTCGACCGTCGGGAAATCCCGCTCCTCCGGGTTCCAACCGTGGTGCTTCAGACTCAACTCCCCCGTCTGCGCCGCCCCGCCGCCCATCCACGCCACCGTCCGCGGCTGCAGCAGCGCCGACAGGCTGTCCAGCGCATCCCCCGCGTGGCAGTCGGCGTACACCCGCACCGAACTCCGGAACCGCCCGCCAAGCATCTTCCACACCGGCTGCCCGTAGCTCTTCCCGAGCAGGTCCCACACCGCCGTCTCGATCCCCGCCAGCGCATGGTCCACCGCGCCCGGCGCCGCGTGAATCGACGCCCCGCGCAGTCGCCGCATCAGCACCTGCGGCCCCTCCGGATCCGCCCCCGCCAGCAGCGCCCCGAACTCCCGCACGATCGCCGGCCCCCCCGGCCCCATGTACGCCTCGCCGATCCCGTACTGCCCGTTGTCGGCGTCGATCCGCACCAGCACCCAGTCGTAGTTCGCCTCGACAACCGCCGTCGTCACCCGTGTAATCTTCATTTCGCCGTCCAGCCTCCATCGATCGGCAGCGCCGCGCCGGTCAAAAACCCGCTCTCTTCACTCGCCAGAAACACCGCCATCGCCGCGATCTCCTCCGCCCGTCCCATCCGCCCCACCGGCTGCCGGTCGTGCAACTCGGCGATCGTCTGTTCCACCCGGTCGCCGAAATACTTGTCCACATACCCGCGGATCATCGGCGTGTCCACCGTCCCCGGACAAATCGCGTTCACCCGTATCTTCTCCCGCGCATAGTCGATCGCCAGCGCCCGCGTCATCTCCACCACCGCCCCCTTGCTCACGCAGTAGGCAAACCGCCGCTCCACCGCGATCAGCCCCGCCACCGACGCCAGGTTGATGATGTTCCCATACCCCTGCCGCCGGAACACGTCGATCGCCGCCTTGCAGCACAGAAACACGCCCCGCGCGTTCACCGCCTGGATCCGGTCGTAGTCCTCCAGGCTCGTCTCGTGAATCTTGCCCACGTGCATGATCCCGAAGCTGTTCACCAGCACATCGAGCCGCCCGTGCCGCTCCACGCACCCGTTCACCGCCGCCTCCACCGACGTCCAGTCGGACGCGTCCATCCGCGCAAACTCCCCCGCCCCGCCCGGCCGCAGATCGGCGTTCACCACCGTCGCCCCCTGCCGCGCGAACGTCTCCGCGATCGCCGCCCCGATCCCCGATGCGCCGCCGCCAATAAGCGCCACTTTTCCTGCCAGTGAAAACATAACCGCCCGCCATTCTATGCACCCGTCCGGCGGCTGTCAACGGAACGCCATTCCACAATATGGAACGGCGGACTACAATAGGGCGTGGCCATGACCTCCACCCTCCGCTGCCTCCAGGTCCTCGACCTCCTCGCCGCGCCGCCCTACTCCCTCGCCCTCGCCGACATCGCCGCCGCCCTCTCCCTCCCGCCCGCCTCCGCCCACCGCCTTGCCCGCACCCTCTGCGCCTCCGGTTACGCCGAACAGGACGCCGAAACCCGCCGCTACCGCCTCGCCGGCAAAGCCCTCTGGGCCGGCGCCGGCTACCTCCGCCGCTCGCCCGTCTATCAGGCCGCCTTCCTCCCCATGCAGGAAACCGCCCGCGCCATCGAAGGGCTCGTCCACCTCGGCGCCATCGACGGCGGCTGGCTGCTCTACCTCCATACCGTCGGCAGCCCCAGCGCCCTCTACCTCTACGCCGACACCGGCGAACGCCGCCACCTCCACTCCACCGGCCTCGGCAAAGCCCTCCTCGCCTTCCAGCCCCCCGCCGTCCTCTCCCGCCTGCTCAGCAAGAAGTTCCCCCGCTTCACCCCGCAGACCATCACCGACCCCGCCGCCCTCCGCGCCGAACTCGCCCGCATCCGCGCCCAGGGCTACGCCGTCGATAACGAGGAGGGCGCGGCCGGCCTCTGCTGCCTCGCCGCGCCCGTATTCGATCAATCCAACAACGCCGTCGCCGCGCTCAGCGTCTCGGCACCGGCCCACGTTCTCACCGCCGCGGTCCGCCGCCGCTGGCTCCCGGTCCTTCTGCAGGCCGCGCTCCGCGTCTCCGCGCAACTCGGCCACCGCCCCGCCGGCGGCGCCGCGTTCCTTACCGCCGCCGCAGCAGCCCCAGCCCCACCAGACCCAGACCGATCAGCACGATCGTCCCCGGCTCCGGCACGTCGCTATAAGACCACCGCAGCAGGTCGTGATTTTCCCACGCCCCGCCCGTCGAAGAAGTGAACCCGATATAGGCCGACCGACCGCCTTCGAGCGCCAGCAACTGTCCCAGGTCCACGTTCACCGTCAAAATCGGCGAGTTCATGTTGTCGAAGTAGATCGCCAGAAATCCGGGCAGGTACGTGATCATGACGTCGTAGATCGCCCCGTTCGAGAGGTCTTTGGAAGGAGTCGCGATCCCCAGCGTCGGATTCGCAAACGCCCCGTCGGCGTCGGCGCAATGCTCCGGCCGGTTGTCGGCCGTACCCAGGCTCTGTACCGCGATGTGGTTCCCGTTCGGTTCGCAGTAGGAGGGCTTATTGTTCCACGTGTCGAACTCGATCGACAGGCTGTTCCGGATGCCGTAGTATCCGATGCCGCTCGCGTACAACCCCAGCGCCGCCGGCCCGGCATTCTGAATCGTGAACGTGAACCCGTCCGCGCCGTTGTTCGTTACGCCCTCTTCCCAATCCGGCGTGTACCCGCCCCGGTCCGTGATCTGAAACTGGAACGACGTCGTGAACCCGTTCTGCACATCGACCAGGTTGTTCAGCCACGCCCCGCCCACCTG
>CAYMTH010000096.1:9601-11336 GCA_964393235.1 uncultured Solibacteraceae bacterium
AAAGCTCGCGCGCCACGCCGCCGACCGCCGCGCCTGGTTTTCCTGCGCGCTGGTCAGCCGCAGCCGGTTCGCCGTCAGCGCCGCATCGCCCACCAGCGTGATGCCCGCGGGATTGCTGAAGTCGGTGAATGTGAAGGTCGTGGCCCCCGCCAAACCCGCGGCCATCGCCAGCATCGCGATCCGAATAAATCCCATAATTGACCTCTCTTCCATTCCCCCACGCCCTCCCCGAACGGCCTATAGCCCATTCGGGAGTTTCGTAATGGAGACGCGCCCGCGAAGGTCCCGGTACGATCCCCGCGCCGCGTTCTAGAACTCGAAGAACATCCGCCCGGTCACGCCCGTCCGCGAATACCCGCCGAACTTCGTCTGGTGGTCGAGCGAAATGTAATAGCCGTAGTGGCGGCTCAGCCATTTCCGCAAAAACAGCTGCGTCGAAACGCTGTTCAGGTTCACCTCGAGCGGCGTCGTCGCAATGTAGGTGTAGACTTCCTTGCCCCCGCCCACCACCGCGCCTACCCAATACTTCCCCTCCTGCCCGCGCTGCACCGCCAGACTCGCCGAACTCGAAATCCGGTCGTCCGGCTGGTTCCGGTTCACAAAGAAGTTCCCTTCGATGATCATCTTCCGCGGGTAGTAGATGAACCCCGTGTTGTAGATGTCCCCGCGCACCACGTTCCCGAAGGAGAACCGCGAATACCCCGCCGCCAGCACCAGCTGCCGGTTGAACGGGGCTTTATAAAAGCCCTTCACGTCGTACCGCTGGTGCGGAAAAATCGAAAACCCCTTCCGCTCCGGCGACACGCTGAACCCCTGCGTCGTATAGAAATTCTTCGTCCAGTTGGCGAAGCTGAAGAACCCGATATTCTGCTGCGTCACGCCCGGCCGCGTCTGCGAATTGAACAGGAACACCGGCGTAAACCGCGGGTTGTGCCGCAGCCACAGCGCCGCGTCCGCCCCGCGCCAGTACCCGAAACCGTTCGTCACCCCGCTGTGGTACGTCCCCACCTCGAGCAGCACCGGCAGCGGACTCTCGTATCCCGGCCGTTCAAACGTCGCCGGCGTCTCCTGCGTCTGCCCATACATCGCGGCCGCCGCCAGCCACGCCAATACGATTCCCTTCTTCATGCTGCCTCCTTCACGCCTGCACCGCCATCCGCCCGCCTTCCAGCCACGCCACCGGCGTCGACACCGCCACCACCCGCTGCGCCGAAGCCAGTTTCCCGTTCACCACCACGTTGCTTTCCACGGTCATTACGCCGCCCGCGTACACCGACACCGGCAGCTCTTCCCGCAGCCCCCGCACGCCGCGAGCCAACCGCACCGCGCCGCCCGCATGCACCAGACCCTGAAAATACGTGTTCGGCTTCAGCGTGATCTCGCCGCCCGCCACCACGTTCCCTTTCACCACCGACGCCGCCCCCACCGTCGCCGCTCCGTAGGCTTTCAAATCGCCTTCCAGCAGGCTCTCCTTCGGACACGAAAAATCGCCCCGCACCACCAGCGACGCCCGCAAATGCAGCGGCGCCGTCAAATGAAGGTCCCCGTCGTAAACGAAGGTGTTCCCGCCCATCGCGAACAGCCGCGCCGGATCGTAGCCGTAGCCCATCGCCCCCGCCCCGCCCGACGCATGCGGAATCTGCACGATCACCGGCGGCGCCACCTCCACCTGCACTTCGCTCTCATACCGGCCCTCGGTAAAAACCTCCGGCGCAAATACCGACAGCGCCTGCGA
>CAYMTH010000097.1:0-10928 GCA_964393235.1 uncultured Solibacteraceae bacterium
ACCGGCGTCTCCGCCATCGCCAAGACCAACGACAGCGGCAACTACGTCCTCCCCTACCTCCCCGCCGGCATGTACACCCTCAACTGCCAGATGCAGGGCTTCAAGAAGTGGGTCCGCCAGGGCGTCCAGGTCCGCATCCAGGACAACGTCGAGGTCAACGTCTCCCTCGAAGTCGGCACCGCCGCCGAGGTCGTCGAGGTCAAGGACACCACCCCCCTGCTCGCCACCACCGACGCCTCCCTCGGCCAGATCATCGACGAACGCCGCGTCCTCGAACTCCCCCAGTTCGCCGGCAACGCCATGGACCTCGTCCACCTCGCCCCCGGCACCGTCAACGGCACCAACCTCCGCCTCCGCAAAGCCGGCTTCAACGCCGCCCCCTCCCAGTTCTCCACCGACGGCTCCGGCAATAACCAGAACGAGTTCTCCATCGACGGCGTCTCCAATACCTTCTCCGACGGCACCGCCCCCCGCGTCGCCTTCTCCCCGCCCCAGACCGCCATCTCCGAGTTCAAGGTCCAGACCTCCGCCTTCGACGCCGCCCTCGGCCACACCATGGGCTCCACCGTCAACGTCTCCACCAAGTCCGGCACCAACGAACTCCACGGCGAAGCCCACGAATGGTTCCGCCACTCCGCCCTCGACGCCCCCACCGTCTTTCAGAACCGCTCCGGCCAGAAACGGTCCATCTATCAGGACAACCGCTACGGCGCCTCCGCCGGCGCGCCCATCTACTTCCCCAAACTCTACAACGGCAAGAACAAGAGCTTCTGGTTCTTCGCCTACGAAGCCAACAAGTTCGGCAATCCCGACTCCGGCGGCAACATCCTCTCCACCGTCCCCACCGCCAAAATGCACGACGGCGATCTCTCCGAATACCTCGCCCTCGGCGCCGCCTACCAGGTCTACGACCCCCGCTCCACCACCCTCACCAACGGCCGCTACGTCCGCACCCCCTTCACCGGCAACGTCATCCCCAAGAACCGCCTCGACCCCGTCGGTCAGAACCTCATCAATCTCTATCCCCTCCCCAACCAGCCCGGCACCCGCGACTTCCGCAATAACTTCTACCGCGCCGGCAAGGCACTCGAAGACTACTGGGTCTGGATCGCCCGCCTCGACCACGCCTTCAACGAAAACCACCGCGTCTTCTTCCGCCTCCACCGCGACTTCTGGGAAGAGGATAAGAACCGCAACTTCAACAACGACACCAACGGCGTCATCCTCAACCGCAACAACAAAGGCATCGCCTTCGACGACGTCTACGTCTTCTCCGCCAGCTTCCTGCTGAACTTCCGCTACGGCTTCACCTTCCAGGACTTCCCGGAACGCCGCACCTCCCAGGGCACCGACCTCGCCAAGCTCGGCTTCTCCACCAACCTCATCAACCAGCTCCCCAACAAGGCCATCGCCACCGTCCCGCAGGTCTCCGTCTCTCCCTTCACCACCCTCTCCGCCTGGGAATCGCAGGACGGCTACACCGCCTCCACCACTAACTCCTTCACCGGCAACTTCACCAAGCTCCGCGGCAACCACTCCATCCGCTTCGGCCCCGAGTTCCGCGTCTACCGCGTGAGCCGCAACCGCTACGGCACCGCCCTCTCCCCCCAGTACAACTTCAACGCCACGTTTACCCGGGCCAACGACACCGCCCCCAATCCCACCCTCGGCGGCGAAGTCGCCTCTCTCCTGCTCGGCGTCCCCGCCGGCAGCATGTCCATCACGGACTCCTACGTCGAACAGGATAAGTACTTCGCCCTCTACCTCCACGACGATTGGAAGATCTCCCGTAAGCTCACGCTGAACCTCGGCCTCCGTTACGAGTACGAAACCCCCATGACCGAGCGTTTCGACCGCGCCGCTATCCAGTTCGCCGGAACCACCCCCAACCCCCTCGACGCCGCCGCGCGCGCCAACTACGCCCGCAACCCCATCCCCGAACTCCCCGTCGATCAGTTCCGCGCCATGGGCGGACTCGTCTTCGCCGGCCCCAACGGCCGCGCCTACTGGCAGCCGGAAAAGAACAACTTCCAGCCCCGCATCGGCCTCGCCTATCAGATCAATCCCAAGACCATCCTCCGCGCCGGCTACGGCATCTTCACCGCCTCCATCGGCGTCAATTACACCAATACCAACCAGACCGGCTTCTCTCAGTCCACCCCCATCCAGGCCTCGCTCGATAACGGGTTGACCTACCTCGCCTCCATCGGCAACCCCTTCCCCACCGGCCTCATCCAGCCCGTCCGCTCCTCGGCCGGCCTCTCCACGAACCTCGGCCAGGGCGTCAGCTTCTACCCCGTCCGCCGCAGCCACCCCTACTCGCAGCGCTGGACCTTCGGCATCCAACAGGAACTCCCCCTCAAAGCCATGATCGAGATCTCCTACGTCGGCAATCGCAACACCCGCCTCAACATCAACCGCGAACTGAGCTACACCCCCGCTCAGTACCTCAGCACCTCGCCCGTCCGTGACCAGGCCACCATCGACTTCCTCGGCCGCACCTTCCCCAACCCCTTCGCCGGCCTCAACCCCATCTACGGCGCTGTCGTCTCCCGCGCCGGCCTCCTCCGGCCCTATTCGCAGTTCTCCTCCGTCCAGCTCGTCGGCGACCCCGCCGGCTACTCCTGGTACAACTCCCTTCAGTCCCGCATCGAACGCCGCTTCGCCAACAACTGGACCGTCCAGGCCTCCTACACCTGGTCCAAAACCATGGAAGCCACCGAGTTCATGAACCAGCAGGACCCCATGCCCTATGAGTCCATCGCCGGCCTCGACCGTACCCACCGCCTCACCGGCTCCGGCATCTGGGAACTCCCCTTCGGCCACAAGCGCAAGTGGGGCGCCAACTGGGGCCGCGGTCTCGATTTCCTCGCCGGCGGCTGGCAGCTCGGCGGCATCTACCAGCACCAGTCCGGCGCGCCCCTCGGCTTCGGCAACCGCGTCTTTAACGGGGACCTGAAGTCCATCGTCCTGCCCAAGGACCGGCGCTCCGTCGACGGCTGGTTCGTCCCCGCCGCCCAGGCCGGCTTTGAGACCAGCGGCGCCCGCCAGCTCGCCTCCAACCTCCGACGCTTCTCCCTCCGCTTCTCCTCCGTCCGCGGCCCCAACCAGGACCGCTGGGACTTCTCGATGATCAAGAACTTCCGCATCACCGAACGCTTCGTCACCCAGTTCCGCGCCGAAACCTTCAACGCGATGAACCACCCCAACCTGTCCGATCCGAATACCGACCCGACCAGCCCCTCCTGGGGTACCATCACCGGCCAGGATTCGGCCCGCAGCTGGCAGCTCTCGCTCAAGATCACCTGGTGATCCCTGCCTCCAACCCCCGGCCTATCTCCCCGCCGAGATAGGCCGGGCGTCCACAATCTGTGTCTCCCGCGCCGCCCCCGCCATCGATGTCAACTTGAACAGGATCTCGAATTCCTTGCCCGCGAGCTCCCGCACCGCTCCGGCCATCTGCTCCGGGTTCGTCACGAAGTTCCCGGCCGCTTCCGTGCCTTCCATCGACGTTCCCGCGATCCACAGGATGTGCCCGGTCCCCGATGGGTTCTTCACGAGCGTTGCCACCGAATAGGACTCCCCCGTGCCCCCGGTCGCCGTCGTTGGAATGTACTCGGCCGGCTTCCCGGACGCTGCCCGCCGGTCCCGGCACACCTGCCGGCCCAGCTTGTCGTCGTACTCGATGTAATACCCCACCGCCTTCGTCACAATCTCCGCCCACGGATTCGCCCGCACACTCCCGATCAGCACGAAGTTGTCGTCGCCCAGGAACTCCCGCAACTGCAAGCTCCGCGCCCCCCGCACCGTCGCCCGCTGCGCCGCGGGACCCAGGCGCATGATCCGCGCCGTCACCGCCACGTCGGCCAGCGACGTGAACTGGTTTCTCGACAGTAACTGCAATGCCCGCCGGGTCTCGACGGATTCCGGCGGCGCCGGATACCGGTACGATGCATAGTCGGACAGGCTCAAACGCTGCCCCAGCAGATCCGACATCGCCGCGTGGCTCGTGTCCGACGTGACGATGTGCACCCTTCTGTCCCCGGCAAACAGCGTCGACCACGGCGCCGGCAGTTCCTTCGGCCCCGTCCCCCGCCGCAACGCGATGTCGTCGGCCGCCAGCGCGATCAGCAGCGCCCCCAGCACCAGGTACGGCCACCGTCCCGGCTTCTCCCGCGGCCCCCGGGCCACTGCGGGTTCCTCGATCTCCACCGGCTCCGCCACCGCCGCCCGCACCTGGAAATCGGGAATGTAGGTCCCCGCCGGTAACTGAATCTTGACCCCGGAATCGTGCTCCGTCTGGGCATAGTGGTCCGCAAGCCGCCGCCGTAACTCCGTCGCCGCCACTCGGACAATCGCATCTTCCCCGGTGTTGTAGTCCGCCGGCCGCTGGAAGACGTCCGTCCCGATCACCCGCTCTTTCAGCAAATCGAACTGGCTCGCCAGCGCTTTCTCCACTACATAGGTCAGCAGCTTCTGCGATCGCTGGCTCCCCGCAATCGACGGACTCGCCAGCAATCGCTGCAGTTCCGCCCGGATCGCATCGGCCGCCGCCGATACTTCCACGATCCGCGTGATGGCGGCGGACTGCGCGGCTTGATCGATTCGCCCTGCCATGATGCAAGCAGTTTAGCACTGTTTGGCGGAAACGTTACACCGGAATTGATTGTGTTTTCAATCGCTTGGCGGGAACGTTACGAACGTTTCTGGCGTTTCCGCCCGCCCTCTCCACACCCTACACTGTCATGGTCAGCAACGCACCTCGGAGGCATGACCAAGTGATTCGACTCTTCTCCCCCACCCTAGCGGTATTACTGGCCGCCCTCGGGCTCTTTGCCCAGATGAACCGCGGCACCCTTACCGGTATCGTCACCGATCCTTCCGGCGCGCCCATCCCCGGCGCCCAGGTCACCATTACCAGTCCCGCCACCGGCGCCCGCTACGAAATCCAAACCACCGACCTCGGGCAGTACACTATGCCCAACCTCCCCGTGGGTGTCTACGACATCGCCTTCGAAGCACAGGCGTTCAAAAAGCTGACCAACGCCGGCATCACCCTCGGCGCCACCCAGGTCCTCCGCATCGACGTCACCCTCCAGGTCGGCCAGGTCTCCGACTCCGTCTCCGTCACCGCTGAAATCCCCCGGATCCAATCCGAAACCCGCGAGGTCGCCACCAGCCTCGACAACAAGCAACTCCGCGATCTCCCCCTCAGCTTCGCCGGCGCCCGCTCCCCCGAAGTCTTCGCCTACAAAATCGCCCCCGGCGTCACCGGCGACTTCTGGCAATCCAACATCAACGGCTCCATGCGCTTCTCGAAAGAGGTGATGCTCGACGGCGCTTCCGCCACCACCCAGCTCGGCGGCGACTTCACCACCGGCTTCGTCTCCGTCGAAGCCGTCGGCGAATTCAAGGTCGTTACCTCCGGCATGTCCGCCGAGTTCGGCCGCTCCCAGGGCGGCCTCTTCAACTACATCATGAAGTCCGGCACCAACGACATCCACGGTTCCGCCCTCGGCATGCTCCGCAACGAAGCCCTCAACTCCAACGGCTTCGCCAATAACGCCCGCGGCGTCCGCCGCCCCCTCGACCGCCGCCAGGTCTGGGGCGGCAGCTTCGGCGGCCCCGTCTCCATCCCCAAACTCTACGACGGCCGCAACCGCACGTTCTTCTACACCGCCTACGAACGCTACCGCGAACGCAACCTCGGCTTCGGCGCGCCCAACCGCACCGTCCCCATCCCCGACTTCTACGACGGCGATTTCTCCCGCCTCCTCGGTCCCCTCACCGGCCAGCGCGATGCCCTCGGCCGCGATGTCGCCCGCGGCGCCATCTACGACCCCGCCTCCTTCCGCCGTCTCGACAACGGCCGCTGGGTCGGCTATATCTTCCCCGCCAACCGCATCCCCGTCTCCCGCTTCAGCCAGGTCTCCCAGCGCGTCGCGTCCCTCATGAAGCAGTACTACCAGCCCGTCGTCCGCCAGCCCGATGGCCAGTTCGCTCTCATCAACAACGCCATCTTCCCCATCGCGAACGCCCCCGTCTTCGATAACCACCAGTTCTCCGTCAAGCTCGACCAGAACGTTACCGCCAGGCACAAACTCTCCGGGTCTTACTCCTACGCCGTCAAGAACCGTTCCACCCTCGCCGACGCCGGCGGGGTCTGGTCTCCCGGCGAAAGCGACGGCGGGCCTCTCTCCGCCGCCCGCGGCCAGCGCCTCGGCACCACCTATACCCGCCTCGCCCACGACTGGATCGTCAAACCCACCGTCATCAACAACATGACGGCGTCCTTCAACTGGCTCCACGCCCCCACCCTCTCCAAACACGTCGACGTCGACGGCGCCAAGGAACTCGGCATCCGCAACCTCTCCACCTTCGGCTTCCCCGTCATCAACTGGGGCGGCGGTCCCTTCGTCGGCCTCACCAACCTCGGTGACCCCCAGAAAGCCATCAACAACTTCATCCAGTGGGGCCTGCTCGATACCGTCAGCTGGAACAAAGGCAAGCACTTCATGAAGTTCGGCGTCGACATCCGCACGAACCAGCTCAATAGCCAGGTCACGCAGGGCGGCTCCTTCGCCTTCAATCCCCGCGGCACCGCCATCCCCGGCGAAACCTTCGCCGGCAACCTCACCGGCTTCTCCATGGCCAGCTTCATGCTCGGCATCGTCGACAGCGCCGGCCTCACCGATCCCACCACCCTCGGCGGCCGCCGCAAATACCTCGGCCTCTTCGCCCAGGACGACTACAAACTCGGCAAACGCCTCACCCTCAACCTCGGTATCCGCTGGGAGTTCCAGCCCCCCACCTATGAAGTCAACGACCAGCTCTCCTCCTGGAGCCCCACCGCCCGCGACCCCATCACCGGCCTCCGCGGCGCCTACGAGTTCGCCGGCAACTGCGCCGATTGCACCGGCCGCCGCTACTTCGGCACCCGCAGCTTCCGCGACTGGGGCCCCCGCTTCGGCTTCGCCTACCGCGCCGCCGACAAAACCACCATCCGCGGCGGCTACGGCATCTTCTTCGCCGGCGACCTCTTCAACGGCTTCAGCCCCACCCCCCTCGGCAAGCCCACCAACGTTCAGGCCGGCGGCACCTTCGCCCTCGCCGCCGACCCCGTCGAACCCTGGCGCGGCATCTTCAACTGGGACGCCGGCTTCCCCACCAACCGCTACGTCGCCCCGAAATTCGACAAAAGCTGGGCCGCCGCCAATGGCCCCGGCATGATCGACCCCTCCTACGGCCGCACCCCCTACGTCCAGGAGTGGAACCTCAACATCCAGCACGAACTCCCCTCCCGCATCGTCATCGATCTCGGCTACATCGGAAACAAGTCCACCGGCCTCTGGAACGGCGTCCTCGAACGCCTCAACCAGCTCCCCGCCTCCGTTCTTTCCACCTACGGCCGCTCGCTCACCAATCCCGTCCGCAACGCCGCCGAAGCCGCCGCCAACAACGTCCCCTACCCCTTCCCCGGCTTCACCGGTACCGTCGCCGGCGCGCTCCGCCCCTATCCCCAGATCATCGGCGTCGCCACCGTCAACAACTTCGGCGCCGCCCGCGGCTTCGCCCACTATCACAGCTTCCAGCTCACCGTGAACCGCCAGCTCTCGAAAGGCCTCTCCATCTTCGGCAACTACGTCTGGTCGAAGAACCTTTCCAATACCCGCTCCCTCATGATCGGTGACAACCCCGGCGCTCTCGACTACTACAACCTCGCCCTCGAAAAGGCCGTCGTCGAATTCGATCGCGCCCACGTCGGCAAGGTCTTCGTCGATTACCAGCTCCCCTTCGGCAAAGGCAAGGCCATCCTCGGCTCCGCCAACCGCCTCACGGACCTCCTCGTCGGCGGCTGGTCCGTCTCCGGCATCCTCAACTACTCCTCCGGCACCCCGCTCGGCTTCGGCGGCGCCTTCCTTTCTCCGGACGCGATCGAGAAAACGATCGAGATTCATGTACTGGCGCTGTCCTGGCGTATGATCCATCAGCGAGACAAGGCCGGTCATCGGATGCAGATGGGCCTTGTTGAACTGCTCTTGCACCCCGCTCGGCTTCGGCGGCTCCTTCCCCCTCAACGGCGGTTGGAACGGCGCCACCAACCGCGCCAACGTCGCTGCCGGCGACATGACCGTCCCCTTCGACAAGAGCACCTTCAACCTCCTGGCGCCCAACTCTCCCGGCAACACGTTCCTCAACAAGAGCCTCTTCTCCGACCCGGCGCCCCTCACCCTCGGCACCTCCGCCCCGCGCTATGCCCAGGCCCGCGCCTTCGGAATCCCCAACGAGGACTTCAGCCTCCAGAAGAACATCTTCCTCGCCGAAAAGTACCGCATCCAGTTCCGCGGCGACATGTTGAATGCCTTCAACCGCTCCATCCTCGGCGGCATCCAGACCGGCGTCACCAGCCCCCAGTTCGGCCAGGTGACCTCGATCAGCGGCACCCGCCAGGTCCAGCTCGGCCTCCGGCTTGATTTCTGATCTCTGAACTCCAAAGCAGAGGGGCGGCTCCGGCCGCCCCATTTTTCTTGCTCCCCGCCCGCCCAAACTAAAATAGAGGCACCGGCATGTGGCTCCCCTGGCTCGTCCTCCTCTTCGCGCAATCCGCGGCCACCCCCGACCCCCAGGCCCTCTTCCAGCAGCGCCGCTTCGCCGAAGCCGCCGCCGTGCTCGAAAAGGCCCCGCCCTCCCGCGGCGCCCGCTACCTCCTCGGCCTCTGCTACCAGCAGCTCGGCGAACTCGGCAAGTCCGAATCCACCTTCGCCGCCCTAATCGACAAGGAGCCCCGCTGGGCCCCCGCCTACTACGCCCTCGCCCGCGTCCTCTTCGTCGAAGGCAAATTCCCCGACGCCCTCCGCGCCGCCGCCGAAGCCGAACGCCTCGGCGAACCCAAAGCCCGCACCCGCCGCCTCACCGCCTCCATCGAAGAGGAACGCGCCAACTACCCCGCCGCCCTCGCCGCCTACGACGCCGCCCTCAAAGCCGACTCCCAGGTCTCCGAAGCCCACTCCGGCCGCGCCTCCGTGCTCTTCAAGCTCGGCCGCCTCGATGAATCCAAACGCGCCGTCGCCGAAGCCCTCCGCCTCAACCCCGCCAACCCCGAAGCCGCCCGCCTCGCCAAACAACTCTCCTCCGCCGTCGTCGCCCCCACCGGCGCCCCCGTCCCCCCCGTCTCCTTCCAGCGCATCGAACTCCCCTTTACCCTCCAAAACTCCCCCACCCCCGAAAAGCACGTCGTCTCCACCATGGCTGGAGGCCTCGCCATCTTCGACTTCGATAACGACGGCCTCCTCGACCTCTTCTTCACCAACGGCGCCGCCCTCCCGTCTCTCCGCAAGCAAGGCCCGCAACACTGGAACCGCCTCTACCGCAACCTCGGCAACCTCCAATTCGCCGACGTCACCGAACAGGCCAACCTCGCCGGCGAAGGCTTCTCCATCGGCGCCGCCGCCGCCGATTTCGACAACGACGGCTGGACCGACCTCTTCGTCGCCGGCGCCGGCCGCAACCTCCTCTACCGCAACAACCACGGCCGCTTCGAGCCCGTCCCCGGCATCGCCGACGAAAAGTTCGCCGCCGGCGCCGCCTGGCTCGACTACGACGCCGACGGCCGCCTCGACCTCTTCCTCGTCAACTACCTCGACTGGACCCCGGCCTTCTCCAAATACTGCGGCGACCCCGCCCGCAACCTCCGCGTCTACTGCCACCCCCGCGAATTCCCCCCCACCGCCAACCGCCTCTACCGCAACCTCGGCGACGGCAAATTCGCCGACGTCTCCGCCCAAACCGGCATCGCCGCCCACCGCGGCAAAGGCATGTCCGCCGCCGTCGCCGATATCGACGCCGACGGCCGCCCCGACATCTTCGTCGCCAACGACGCCCTGCCCAACTTCCTCTTCAAAAACACCGGCGGCCGCTTCACCGAATCCGCCCTCGAACTCGGCGTCGCCTACAACGACCTCGGCCAGCCCGTCTCCTCCATGGGCTCCGACCTCCGCGACTTCGACAACGACGGCCGCCCCGACCTCGTCTTCACCGCCCTCGTCGGCGAGACTTTCCCCCTTTTCAAAAACACCGGCGGCGCCTTCCGCGACGTCACCTATCCCTCCGGCGCCGGCGCCCTCACCGTCCGCCGCTCCGGCTGGGGCGTCGCCCTCGCCGACCTCAACAACGACGGCTGGAAAGACCTCGTCACCGCCAACTCCCACGTCACCGATACCATCGAACTCACCCGCAGCGAAAAGTACAAGGAGCCCAATCTCGTCCTCCTCAACGCCGCCGGCAAGTTCCAGCCCGGCGCCGAGCTCGGCCCCCCCGCCGCCTACCGCGGCCTCGCCGTCGCCGACCTCGATAACGACGGCCGCCTCGACCTCGTCACCACCGCCCTCGGCGCCCCCGCCGTCCTCTGGCGCAACACCACGCCCAACCCCGGCCGCTGGCTCTCCGTCAAGGCCCCCGTCGGCGCCCGCGTCCGCGCCGGCTCCCAGTGGCAGGAGGTCACCTCCGGCGGCTCCTACGGCTCCGGCTCGTTCACGCCCGTCCACTTCGGCCTCGGCGCCGCTGCCGAAGTCGAGGTCGAAATCGTCCACCCCAACGGCCGCCGCCAAACCCTCGGCGTGCTCCCAACCCGCCCCTGATTCCGATATGCTGTCCGGTGCCTATGCGCACCGTCCTGTTCCTCGCCGCCGTCGCCCTCCTCGCCCCCGCCGCCGATTTCGAAGGCCGCCCCGCCGTCTCCCTCGCCAACGACAAAATCGAGCTCCTCACCCTTCCCAAAGGCGGCGCCTTCGTGAGCCTTACGCTCAAGGACGACCCCGAGAAGATGAACCCCATGTGGAACCCCATCGCTCTCGCCCGCATGGCCAAAATGCCCTCCCGCTTCGGCGATTCCCTCGGCCACTTCGTCTGCGTCGACGGCTTCGGCCCCA
>CAYMTH010000097.1:11033-11245 GCA_964393235.1 uncultured Solibacteraceae bacterium
CGGGAAGGGAAGCGCCAGCGCGTCGCCTTCCGCACCCGCCTCCCCATCGTCCACGAAGGCTTCACCCGCACCCTCGAACTCGTCGACGGCGAACAGGTCGTCTACGTCGAATCGAGTCTCGAGAACGAACTCGCCTTCGACCGCCCCATCAACTGGGCCGAGCACGGCACCATCGGCTACCCCTTCCTCTCTCCCGGCAAAACGGTGATCGA
>CAYMTH010000098.1:0-10811 GCA_964393235.1 uncultured Solibacteraceae bacterium
CGGCGGGGGGGCAACACTCCCTGGCGCTGAAGAGCGACGGTACCGTGGTTGCCTGGGGATCTAACAGCAATGCACAGGCGAGCGTGCCCGCGGGCCTGAGCGGTGTGGTGGCGATCGCGGCCGGCACGCTACACTCGCTGGCGCTGAAGAGCGACGGTACCGTTGCCGGCTGGGGATGGAACATTTCCGGTCAGGCGACGCCGCCGGTCGATCTTAGCGGTGTTGTTGCGATCGCGGCCGGCACCCGTCACAGTCTCGCCTTGCGGGATGACGGTACGGTGGTCGGGTGGGGGACCCGGGATCTGGCCGCGTCGACTGTGCCGGGTGGGCTCAGCGGCGTGTCCGCCATCGCGGCGGGAAATGGCTACAGCCTGGCTCTCAAGAGTGACGGGACTGTGGTTGGATGGGGGAGCAACGCCCACGGCGCAGCCGTTCCTCCCTTCGACTTGAGCGACGTTGTGGCTATCTCCGGTGGGCTTGATCACGCCGTTGCCCTGAAGCGCGACGGAACGGTGGCCAGCTGGGGTACCAACGGCTTTGGCGAGGCGACCCCGCCGGCCGGTCTGAAGGGCGTGCTGGCGGTGTCCGCGGGCGGTAGTCACAACCTGGCGCTGGTGGCGACGCTGCCGGCGCTGGTGGGACAGGTGCAGGCGCTGAGCCCGCCGCTGAGCCAGGGCGAAGTGAATTCGGTGGTCCAGAAGCTGTGGAGCGCGCAGTCGGCGCTGAACCGTGGGCAGACCAAGGCGGCGTGCGGGCAGTTGGGCGCGGCGACGGGGCAGATCGGGGCGTTTGTCCAGGCTGGACGGCTGACGGCGGCGCAGGCGAATCCGCTGCTGACGTCGGTGGCCACGCTTCGCGCGCCGCTGCCGTGCGGCAACTAAGCGGCGGACCCTTCGGAATGGCTGACCTTGCGACCCGCGGTAGAGCACTACCGCGGGTCGAAGTTTTCTACGAGCATCAAGTCGGTCTGTCCCTCCTGCCTGCGGGTGACGATGGCGTACTTGCGGTCCGGTGAGAGGGCGAGCCCGGGTTCGGCCCGGCCGCCATAGCGGGCGGCGATGCGTTCGGCGCCGGTCTTTTCGTCGCGGAAGACGATCTGCGTCTCGCTGGTATCGGTCCGTAGGAACCAGAGGCCGCCCGGAACCGGCACCATCGACCGGATGACCACGCGCTTCGCGACCAGTTCTTCCGGGCCCCCGGCCGCGGGACAGCGCCGGTAGTCCCCGAGGCGCGCGTAGTAGACCCAATGTCCGTCGGGAGAGAGAACGGGGGACCGCGCAAATCCGGGGCTGATGATCTGCTCTTCGCCGCCGGCGGCGGGGACGCGGCAGATGCGGTCGCCACCCGCGCGCGGCGACTGAGAATAGATCCACTTGCCGTCGGGGGACCAGGCGGGGCGAACCGGCCATTGGCCCGCGGAAGTCGGTGAGGGCGCGGGCGCCGGTCCCATCGGGTTCGGTGACCCAGACTTCGAGGAACCCGGAGCGGTCCGACTCGAAGACGAGCCGGCCGTCGGCGGGGAGGTCCGCCTGGCCGTCGTCGCGGGAGGAGGCGACCCATTTTTGGGGGCAATCCGCCGCCTTCGAGCGGAACGCGCCAGAGGTTTGCGTGGCCGCGGGTCTGGGTGAAGACGAGGCGGCGGGCGCGCGCGGAGAGCGCGGCGGACTCGATGCCATCTCCGGCGGGGATCAACTCCGGCGTGACCTCCTGCGCGAGGTCGTCTGGAAGGCGGACCCGCCAGAGGCGGCTGGCGCCGCCGCGATTGAAGGTGAAGACGAGCGAGCGGCCGTCGGCCGACCAGCGGGGATTTCCGCAGACTTCGGCGCGGAAGGCGGCCAGGCGGACGGGTTCCGGCGGACTGGCCGCCCGCATGTCCGCGGCCAAGGGCAGGATCATCAGGTCGGCGGAGCCCAGCCGGTCCCGGGTAAAGGCGATGCGCCGTCCGTCGGGTGAAAACGCCGGCGTGGCGAAGGCGTCGCCCTCTCCCAGCACGAGCGGCCGGGATGCGCCGGTTTGGGCATCGACCAGCTCGAGTCCCGGCCCGCCGCGGATGACGAGCTAGCGGCTATCCGGGTCCAGTCGCCGAACATAGCGCCATGGGTGACACCGATCTCCCGTTCCGGACCGCCTTCGGCGGAAACCAGGTAGATGGCATTCCGCGCCAAAGGACCGGTGTGGCGGGCGAAGGCGATGGTCCTGCCATCGGGGGACCAGATGGGCGACGAATCCTCGGCGGGGTGGTGGGTGAGGCGGCGGAGGGATTCCTTCCAGGCGGCGCCGCCGGCATCCGCTCCGGGGAGCAGGCGCCGGAGCGTTTCGCCCTCGATGCGCTCCATGACGATGGCGAGCAGTCCTTCTTCGCGCACGAACTCGTGCACCGTCACGAGATTCGGGTGGTTGAGCGCGGAGGCGGCCTTGGCTTCGGCGAGGAAGCGGCGGACGGCGCGCTCGTCGCCGAGCATGCGTTCGGAGAGGAACTTGATGGCGACGTTCCGGTCGAGTTCGAGATCGAGGGCGGCGTAGACGTCGCCCATGCCGCCGCGGCCGATGCGTTCGCCGACGCTGTAGTGGCTGATCCGGGCGCCGGTGCGGGAGACGGGTTCGGCGGGGATGTTGCCGGCGGTGCTTTCGAGGAGAGTCCGCACCTGGAGGATGACGCCGGGATCGTGGGCCGATGCCCGCAGCACGGGTTCGCGTTCGTGTTCGGGGAGGTCGGCCACGGCGTCATAGAGGCGCCAGACGAGGGCCCACTGGTCAGGCGTTAGTGTGGACTCCATCTCCCAACGCCCTTTCGAGCCAGGTTCGCGCGAAGTTCCAGTGCCGGGCGACGGTGCGGGGAGAGCATGCGATCTGTTCGGCGATCTGGTCGACGGACAGACCCTCGAATACCTTCATCTCGACCACTTGCCGGAGGCGCGGGTCGATGGCCTCGAGGCTGCAGAGGAGGTCGCCGAGTTCGCGCCAGGCGGCTTCGCCGTCGGGAAGTTCCTCGAGCGCGGACTCACCGGTGACGGAGACGCGTTTGCGCACGGGCCTGGCGTGGGCGATGAGCAGTCGCCGCATGATGTGCGCGGCGAGGCCCAGGAAGGCGCGGCGCTCTTCCTCCGGGGTTCGGGGGACGCCGGCCTTCAGCGTCTTGATGCGGCAGAGTTCGAGATACAACTCGTTGACCAGGATGGTAGGCTGCCAGGTGTGGCCCGGCTTTTCCCGCTTCATGTTTGCGGCCGCGAGGCGTTTCAACTCCGGGTAGAACGACTCGACAAGCAGGCCCGCGGCCGCCGGATTTCCGCGCCGCAATTCCGCCATCAGATACGCAACGTGCTGGTCCCCTGGCATGGAAATGCAGTGGTCATTATGTCACGAACGCAGGATCAGCCGGTTGTAACGGACGGTGGGGAGGGCGTGGTATTCTGCCGTTTTGCCGGGGAATCTGACGGAACAGTATCGAGTGGCGCGGCACGTCTTTCTGGTGGCGGCGCCGGTGGGCGCGATGGTGGGGGCGGCCGTTGCCGGGTACGACTACGTGGTGAACGTTCTGCTGTGGGAGCGGTTTTCGACGACGCTGCCGCCGCTGGCGTTGTGCCTGCTGCCGGTGGCGGGGATGTTTTTGACGGGGCTGGTGCTGCAGTTGTTCCGGGTGAAGTCGTCGTCGATGGCCGATGAGGTGGTGCGGGCGTACCATAAGCCGGGGGCGGGGATCGAGTACGGGACGGCGGTGCCGAAGCTGGCGGCGTCGGTGGCGACGATGGGGTTCGGGGCGAGCGCCGGGATGGAGGGGGCGAGCAAGTGGCTGGGGGCGACGATCAGCTCATTTGTGCAGCTGTGGGTGAACGGGCGGCCGGGGCTGCGGTGGCTGCACGGGCGGGTGGAGACGACACTCATTGCGGGGGCGGCGGCGGGGATCAGCGCGATCTTCCGGGCGCCGTTGACGGGGGCGATCATGGGGATCGAGTCGCCATACAAGCACGACATGGCGCACGAGTCGTTGATACACGGGCTGATCGCGGCGGCGACGAGCTACGCCACATTCGCGTTTTTCCGGCCGGCGACGCCTTACTTTCCGATCCACTTTGCTTATGAATTGAACGCGCGGGATCTGCTGATTTGCATTCCGCTGGGGCTGGCGGGGGGGCTGGCTTCGCACGTGTTTCTGGGGCTGTTGGGACGGATTAAGGCGATGTGGGGGAGTTGGGGGGCGCCGCGGGTGGTGAAGACGACGGCGGGCGGGGTGATCGTGAGCGGGATCGCGCTGGGGACGATGGCGCTTATCGGGACGCCGGCGACGCTGCACGCGGGGCTGCCGGTGGCGAACCAGCTGCTGGACGGGAAGTTTCCGCTGGCGGCGATTCTGATTATCCTTGTGGCGAAGCTGCTGGCGACTTCCTTTACGTTCGGGAGTGGCGGGGTGGGCGGGTTGTTTGTGCCGTCGGCGACGATTGGGGCGGCGATCGGGGCGGCGTTCGACGCGGTATTTCATCCGGGCGGGGGCGGGGTGTTTACGTTGATCGGGATCGCGGCGTTCACGGGGGCGAGTTACAACAGCCTGTTGTTTGCAGCGGTATTCGTGGCGGAGGCGAGCGGGCGGCCGGCGCTGGTGGTGCCGTCGCTGGTGGCGTCGTGCACGGCGTTTCTGGTGTCGGCGGGGATCTCGAATTCGGAGTCGCAGCGGGCGCGGCGGGAGGGGGAGGACCGGCTGGAAGGGATGGCGTGCGGGGAGTGGATGACGCGGCGGGTGGTGGTGGCGCGGGCGGAGGAGACGATCGAGGCGTTCGTGGACCGGTCGATTTACGAGCATCCGTTTCAGGAGTTGCCGGTGGTGGACGAGGAGGGGGTGTACCTGGGGATGGCGGCGGTGAAGGCGGTGAAGGCGGTGGCGCGGGAGGCGTGGGGGACGACGACGGTGGGCGCGATTGTGGATGGGGCGGCGCCGGCGGTGCGGGAGGAGGAGACGATGGCGCGGGTGGAGTGGGAACTGGCCGGGGGGCGGCACGATTATCTGCCGGTGGTGGAGGCGGAGACGGGGCGGCTGGTGGGGATCTTGTCGGCGACCGACGTGCTGCGGGCGCGAGGGGCATGAACCGGGCGGGTGCGGTTGTGCGGGGGCCGTGCGTGGATGCGGTGAAAGGGTGGCGGTACTCGCCGACGTCGCTTGGGGGGGCGCCAGTGTATGTGTTGAGGAGCGTCGAGTTTAAGTTTTGAGGGCGGGGTCTTCGAGGGTGCGGAACATGACGAAGGCGTCGACGTAGCCGAGGGTGGGATGGCGGAAGGCGCCGGGGAGGCGGCCGACGATCTCGAATTGGAAACGCTGCCAGAGGCGGACGGCACGCTCGTTCGTGGACACGACGAAGTTGAACTGCATGGCGCGATAGCCGCGGGCGGCGGCGTGGCGGAGAGAGTGGGCGCACATGGCGCTGGCGACGCCGCGGCCGGCGGCCGACGGGGCCGTCATGTAGCCGCAGTTGGCGATGTGGGCGCCGCCGCCGGGCTGGTTGGGGCGGAGGAAGTAGGTCCCGAGAATGCCGCGAGGGGAGTCGGCGACGAAGACTTCGTGGGCGGGGGATTGCCAGTAGGCGAGGGCATCGTGGCGGGAACTGGTGGCGGGGAGGGTGTAGGTCTCGCCGCCGCGGATGACCGGTTCGAGGATCGCCCAGAGGGCGTCGGCGTCGGCGGGTCCGGCGGGGCGGATGGTGAGGGGTTCCATTGCGGACGATCTGGTTTGAGTGTAGCGGAATTTGTCTTGACATATATCCGTTGCGGATATAGGGTTGGGGCATGGCGATGAAAGACCTGGCGCAGGTTCCGTTGACTCCGGCGGTGCTGCACATTCTGCTGGCGCTTTCGACGGGGGAGCGGCACGGGTACGGGATTATGAAGCAGGTGGAGGCGGATTCGGAGGGGCGGGTGAAGATGGGGCCGGGGACGCTGTACGGGTCGGTGGGGCGGATGCTGGAGGCGGGATTGATTGCAGAGAGCGACCGGCGGGCGGAGGGGGAGACGGGCGAGGAGCGGCGGATTTATTACCGGCTGACGGGGGCGGGGCGGGCGGCGCTGGAAGCGGAGTTGCAGCGGTACCGGAGCGTGGTGGCGGTGGCGGAAGGGCGGTTTGCATATGGCGGTTGAGCGGTACGCGGCGGCTTATGCGGCGCTGCTGCGGCTGTATCCGCGCGCCTTTCGGGAACGGTTCGGCGGGGAGATGGCGCAGACGTTCCGGGACATGTGCCAGGAGCGGCGGGAGGCGCGGCGTGGGCTGGCGGGATTGGCGGCGTGGGTGTTTTTTGAGACGGCCGGGGCAATTTTACGGGAGAACGCGATTCACATGACACCGATGACGAGGACGACTTTGCGCGTGGCGGCGGGGGCGCTGGCGATGTTGATGGTGCCGCTGGTGGCGTCGCGGGTGGTGGAGGGGTGGAACTGGCCGCCGGGGGCGTTTGTGTTCACCTACGTTTTGTTTTTCGGGACGGGGATGGCGTATGCGCTGATCGCGCGGAAGATGGGGGCGTGGTCGTACAAGGCGGGCGTGGGGCTGGCGCTGGTGACGGGGTTTGTGCTGGGTTGGTCGAACATGGTGCACACGTCGGAATCGGAGAATCCGCTCAATTTGCTTTATTTTCTGGTGCTGGTGGTGGGCGCGGTAGGGGCCGCGGTGGCGCGGTTGGAGGCGAGGGGGCTGGCGCGGGTGCTGTTTGCGATGGCGGGGTTGCTGGCGGTGCTGTCGGTGGCGCTGGCGTCGGCGGCACCGACGGGGCTGGAGCAGCGGGCGGCGTTGGGGCATGGGCTGTTCGTGGTTTTGTTCGCGGTGGCGGGGTTGCTGTTCCGGCGGGCGAGCGTGGCGGCGGGGAAGTAGAGGGGATAGCGCCGCAGGGCGTGCGCGGGCCTGATAGGCTGTTCGGAGCACGCCGTGATGAGACCTACCTTTTCTTCCGCTTGTTGGGGCCTGGTGGCCGTTTTGATTGCGATCGCCGCGGGGGCGCAGCCGGCGCGGAAGAATCCGCGCAACTGGCCCGACTATGGCGGGGGCGCGGATTCGTCGCACTTCGTCGATTTGAAGCAGATCGATAAGAGCAACGTGAAGAATCTCGAGCTCGCGTGGGTGTACCCGACGGGGGATAACCATGCTTACCTGTTCAATCCTGTCGTCATCGACGGGATGATGTACGTGCTGGCGCGGAACAGTTCGCTGGTGGCGCTCGACGCGGCGACGGGGAAGGAGATCTGGATCCACGAGAACCTGCCGGGGCTGTCGACGCGCGGCATCGCCTATTGGGAAAGCGCGGACCGGAAAGACCGGCGGCTGATCTTCGCGATCAACGACTACCTGCAGCAGATCGACGCGAAGACGGGGAAGTCGATTCTGACGTTCGGGAAGAACGGGCTGGTGGATTTGCGGGAGGGGTTGGGAAGAGATCCGAAGAAGATCAACCGGATTCAGACCGATACGCCGGGGCGGGTGTTTGAGAATCTGATCGTGATGGGGTCGACGCCGGGCGAGGCGTACCTGTCGCCGCCGGGAGACGTACGGGCGTACAACGTGATCACGGGGAAGCTGGAGTGGACCTTCCACATGATTCCGCGGCCGGGGGAGTATGGGTACGAGACTTGGCCGAAGGACGCGTGGAAGTACTCGGGCGGGGCGAACGTGTGGGGTGAGATCACGATCGACGAGAAGCGTGGGATCGCGTACCTGCCGACGGGGTCGCCCACCTACGACTACTACGGCGCGGACCGGATCGGACAAAATCTGTTCGGGAATTGCCTGGTGGCGCTGGACGCGCGGACGGGGAAGCGGCTGTGGCATTACCAGCTGGTGCACCACGACTTGTGGGACTACGACACGACGGCGGCGCCGCAGTTGCTGACGGTGACGCATGAGGGGAAACGGGTGGATGTAGTGGCGCAGTCGAGCAAGCAGGGATTTCTGTATGTGTTCGACCGGGTGACGGGGAAGCCGCTGTGGCCGATCGAGGAGCGGCCGGTGCCGAAGAGCCATATGCCGGGCGAGCAGGCGTGGCCGACGCAGCCGTTTCCGACGGCGCCGCCGCCGTTTGCGCGGCAGACGGTTTCAGTGGACGACGTGAATCCGTACATCCTGACCGAGGCCGAGCGGAAGGCGTGGAAGGAGCGGATCGGGAAGATGCGCAACGAGGGGTTGTATACCCCGCCGGGGCTGGAGGAGACGATCTCGATGCCGGGCGCGCGGGGCGGGTCGAACTGGGGGAGCGGGGCGGTGAACGCGGCGAAGGGGCTGCTGTATTTGAACACGCAGGACTGGCCGACGATTTACAAGCTGAGCCTGGAGGATCCGCTGGGGCGGCGGAGCGCGGGGACGGGGGCGCGGGAGGTGTATGCGGCACGGTGCCAGGCGTGTCATGGGGAGAACGGGGTGCGGGCGGGGGCGGGGCCGCCGGCGCTGGCGGGGATTGGGGGGCGGTTTACGCTGGAGGCGTTCCGGACGGTGGTGCGGAACGGGCGCGGGAAGATGCCGGCGTACCGGGATCTGGAGGAGCGGGAGGTGGACGGGATTTACCGGATGCTGAGCCGGGTGGCGGCGCCGGTGGTTGCTGCGAAGCCGGCGGCAGTGGCGCGGGGCCCGGTGGTGGCGAGCGGGGGCGCGCCGGGAGGCCTGGCGGCGCGGGAGAGCACGGCGGGGCGGTACACGCCGCTGGGCGGGCCGGATTATCCGGCGGGGAGCGATACGCCGAAGGACCGGTATTACACGGATTGGGGATTGTATCCGAATCAGCCGTATGTGCTGCGGCCGCCGTGGTCGCAGGTGGTGGCGTATGACCTGAACAAAGGCACGATCAAGTGGAAGGTGCCGCTCGGGCAGGACGCGGCCGCGGCGGCGCAGGGGGCTCGTGAGACGGGCGCGTTTATGGCGGAGCATCACGGGATGATCGTGACGTCGACGGGGCTGATCTTTATTGGCGCGAGCGATGGGAAGCTGCGGGCGCTGGACGAAGAGACGGGGCAGGTGCTGTGGACGGCGACGCTGCCGGCGGGGGCGGAGGGCGTGCCGTCCATGTACGAGGCCGGGGGCCGGCAGTATCTGGTGGTTTCGGCGTCGTCGAACGTGACGCCGGGTGGGGGGCACGCGGCGCATGCGGGGGTGAAGGCGGGGCTGCGGGGGGATCTGCCGAAGGGGTACGTGGCGTTTGCGTTGCCGCGGAGGTGAAGGATGAGCATTGGACGGCGCGCGGCGATCGGGAGTCTGCTGGCGGGTGTGCTACGGGCCGGGGAGGCGCGGACGATCGGCGGGGTGCGGTTCCGGTGGGAAGTAGAAGAGCTCAGAAGGCAGAAATGAAGATCACCATCGGGACCGGAACAGCTGAGGGTTTTTTCACGCGAGCCAAGTCGATTGCGAAGAAGCTGGACAGGGGTGCGCGGCTGGAGCCGGAGTTGCGGGTGACCTTCGAGGACCCGTTCGAACTGATGCGCGTGATGACGCCGAAGCGGATGGAACTGCTGCTGACGATCCGTAGGGAGGCTGCGGCGATCCGTGATCTGGCGGTTGCGGTGCATCTGGAGGGGGCCGCGGTGGCACGCGACGTGAAGATGCTGGAGTCGCTGGGGCTGGTGGCGACAGAGTTGGAGAAGAACCCGGGGTACGGGGTGAAAAAAGTCGTCCATCCGCTGGCAGAACAGTACGAACTGGTCGCGTCCTTCTGAGCGCGCGGGAGGGTTGCAAACCGCGGGGGGCGTTTGCGTCAGACTCTGTATCATGCGGTACCTTCCTGTCGCTCTATTGCTGATGACCGCGGCGCTGGCGGGGGAGGCGCGGCCGGGGGGAGTTGCCGGGAGTTGCGGGGCGTGGGTGGAGCAGGGGCGGGCGTGCCGGTCGGCGATGCGGCTACGGTATGAGCCGGAGCGGGGGAGCGATCCTATCGGGATGCGGGTGGTGGTGGAGAAGTTAGCCCGGGGGCGGGGGGACTGAGAGTTGGCGGCAGATCCGCTTTGCCAGCAGGTTCGCGATTTCAACATGGCGGGGAACCGCTTCCGCGTGACCGGTTTGGGGATTCTCCCAGAGTGAGTGCTCCTTGCCTTCCCTGCGGACCACACAACCGTGGCGCCGCAGGTGCCGGAGGAGCGCTTCGCGCTTCATCCGACGATTACGAGTTCCTGTTTGGCTTCTGGCGGCATGCCGCGGAGGGACTCTTCCCGGCGATGTTCGAGAATCAAAGAGATCGCCTCCCGCAGATTGGCGAGGCACTCTTCGCGGGTCGAACCCTGGCCGTTGGCTCCCGGCACTTCGGCACAGTACGCGATGAACCAGGGACCGTCCGACTCGACAATCGCGGTGAATTCGTTTCGCATACCTGCATGTTAGCTCTTTCGACACCGCGGGAGGGTTGCAAACCGCGGGGGGCGTTTGCGTCAGACTCTGTATCATGCGGTACCTTCCTGTCGCTCTATTGCTGATGACCGCGGCGCTGGCGGGGGAGGCGCGGCCGGTGGGGGACCGGGAGATTCGGCGGGAGGCGAGGCGGCTGGCGAAGGCGGCGGAGGCGGAGCCGGTGGGGGCGCGGCTGGATTTGCTGCTGCGGACGGCGGCGCTGGTGCGGCCTTTCGCGCCGGGGGAGGCGCGGCGGATTCTGGGGCTGGCGGAGCGCGTCGGGGAACGGCACCGGGATGTTGAGATTTCGTATTCCATGGCGCGGCTGTGGATGGACCTCGATCCCGAGGGCGGGGAGGCGGCGCTGCGGCGGTTTGCCGACCGGCGGCGGGTGCTCGAGTCATTGTCGGCGTACTACCAGGGGCGGAACCTGCCTGGGCTGGCGGCGGAACGGGCCGAGGAGGCGCTGCGGACGCCG
>CAYMTH010000098.1:10821-11198 GCA_964393235.1 uncultured Solibacteraceae bacterium
GGTAGCGGCGGCGCGGCCGGAGCGGGCGCCGGCGCTGCTGGGATTGGAAGAGATCCGGGGGCGCGCGCGGTACGGGGCCGTTGTCGTGGCGGCGTTGGACGGGTTTTTGCGGACGGGGCCGGAGCAGATGGAGAGTGTCCGGCGGGCGGCGGGGGAGCTCGATTTCGCCGGCGTCGATTTTGAGCGGGGGGCGACGGAGCGGATCACTTTACAGCTGCAGCGGGACGGGAAGACGGCGACGACCGCGAACACGGCGGAGACGGTGCGGGAACTGCTGGCGCTGGCGCGCGGGTTCGCCGATCCGGAACGGCGCGCCGGGGCCGAGGCCGTGGCGCGGACGCGCGCGGTGAACTTCCGGTTTACGGGGCCGCGGGTGC
>CAYMTH010000099.1:0-1554 GCA_964393235.1 uncultured Solibacteraceae bacterium
GTCCGCCACAACCGCTTCCCGGTCTTCGCGTCGTAGGCGTCCACCCACCCCGTCAGCGCGCACTCGCCCGACGTCACCCCGACGATGATCTTCCCGTCGATCGCCAGCGGCGCGTGCGTAATCGAAAAGCCCTTTTTGTAGTCGTCGACTTCGACGTCCCAGATCACGTTCCCGGATTTCGCGTCCAGCGCCACCAGTCGCGTATCGAGCGTCCCCATGTACAGCCGGTCGCCCAGCATCGCGAACCCGCGGTTGGTCATCACCGTGCAATGGCTGGCCACCTTCGGCAGCCGCCGCGTGTACTTCCACAACGGCCGTCCGGTCTTGGCGTCCAGCGCCGTCGCATTGTTCAGCGGCCCGGTGACGAACATGATCCCGTCCACCACCAGCGGCGTCGTCTCCACCGTGTTGCCGCCCAGTTGATAGGTCCACGTGCTCTTCAGGCTCGCGGCGTTGGCCGGCGTAATCTGCTTCAATCCCGAATAGTGCGTGCCCCGCAGGTCGCCCCAGTAGGTCAGCCAGTTCTGCGGCTCCTTCGCCGCGTTGAGCAGCCGCTCGTGGGTGACGTTGAAATCCGCGGCCGGCTTCCATTCGGTGGCCGGATCGTACTCCATCGGCGCGGTCAGCAGGAACGCCGCGATGTCGTTCCGTTCCCCGGCCGAAATCGCCGGATGCGGCGTCTCGCGCTTCGCCATCGGGCGCTTCTTCAGCAGATGCCACTTCCGGTTCGCGTCCAGAATCTGCATCGTAAAGGTGTCTTCCCCCTTCACGACGCCAATCAGACCCGGCTGCACTTCGACGGTCTGCACCGCCGCGCTCATCCGCTCCACCAGCGCCGCCGTCTTCAACCGGCCCCGGACGTTGGTCAGATCCGCGCCCAGAATCCCGCCGCGCCCGGCGAACATATGGCAGTCGGCGCACTTGGCCGAACCAAAGAACAGGGCCTTCCCCTTCGTCGCATCGCCCGTAATCTTCTCGGTGCCCGTCCCGCTCAGTGACAGCAGGAACTGCGCGATGGCCCGGGCCTCGTTATCCGGCATCGGGATCGGCGGCATCTGCGTCCCCGGAATGCCCCGGACGATATTCCGCACCAGGTCACTTTCGGAGCCCCCGTGTTTCCATTCCCCTGTCGTCAGGTCCGGTCCCCGGCCCCCTTTACCCGTATCCCCGTGGCAGGCCGAACAGTTGCGGACAAACAGCTGCCGCCCTTCCCGGACCATCTCCGGATGTTGCGCAAAAACCGTGACGGCCCCGACGGCCAGAACAAGTGCGAGCTTCATGCGCTCTCTATGAAATCACATTCCCAGCGCCCACGGCTTCCGCATCGGCCGCGCCAGCATCCCCTGCGCCGTCTCGTCCCCCACGACCCTTTCCGCCGCCGGATCCCACAGCAAATCCCGCCCCAGCCGTAAACTGATGTTCCCCAAATGCGCGATCGTAATCGACCGGTGCGCCTGCTCGATCGGCGCCGCTGTCTCCTTCCGCGTCCGCACGCAGTCAATGAAGTTCCGGTAGTGATTGTCGCTCTGGTACAGCGACACCTCCCCCGGCCCC
>CAYMTH010000099.1:1564-11131 GCA_964393235.1 uncultured Solibacteraceae bacterium
ATCGCGCAGCCCCATCGGACTCGCCTCGACCGCCCCGCGCGTCACCCACACCGACCCCTCCGTCCCCTGAAACCTCACCCCGCCCCGCGCCCGGCTCGATACCGTCAGCGTCACCCCGTTCGCATACACCGCGTCGAACGTGAAATCGACCGCCGTGTTGTAAATCTTCTCCTTCGCCCACTGCGCCTGCCCGTTCCGGATCGCCACCGGCCCGGTCAACTCCGTCCCCATGCCCCACTGCGCGATATCCGGATGGTGCCCGCCCCAGTCCGTAATCTGCCCGCCCGAATAGTCCAGAATCCAGCGGAAGTTCACATGGCACCGCCCCGGCGCGTAGGCCGCCTCCGGCGCCGGCCCCAGCCACATGTCGTAATCGAACCCGTCCGGCACCGGCTCCGGATCCTGCCGGTGCGCCGTCTTCCCGAAGTCCGGAATCCCACCCGGCAACCCGCAGATCACCCGCTCCAGCTTCCCGATCCGCCCGTTCCGCACGATCTCGCACGCCTTCCGGAACCGCGCGTCGGACCGCTGCTGGCTCCCGCACTGAAACACGCGCTTGTACCGGCGGACCGCCTCCACCATCGCCCGCCCCTCGGTCACCGTCAGCGACAGCGGCTTCTGCCCGTAAATGTCCTTCCCGGCCCGCGCCGCCGCCGTCACCGCCACCCCGTGCCAGTGGTCCGGCAGCGCGATCGACACCGCGTCGACGTCCTTCCGCCCCAGCATCTCCCGGAAATCCGCATGCACGCCGACGCCCTTGTACGTCCCCGCCCGCTTCTCCCGCGCGTAGTGCCACTCCACCCAGCTCCGCGCCGGCTCCCGCCCCGCGATCGCCCCCTCCCAGTACCCCGGCGACTGGCGGTTCACATCGCAAACCGCCGTCACCTGCACCCGCTCGTCCCGCAAAAACGCCTTCAGGTCGTTGAACCCCTGGTTCCCGCACCCCAGCAGGCCCAGCGAAATCCGGTCGCTCGGCGCCACCGCCCCGTTCAAACCCAGCGCCGAGCCCGGTACGAAAACCGGGGCCATACCCTTCAGGAAGTTGCGACGTTCCATAGTCGCGCTTATTGTATCGGAGCCAGCCAGAACTGTTCGATCCGCCGGTCCCCGATCAGCGACTGCGGCGGCAGCGCGTCCGTGCCCGCATACCCCAACTGGTTCGAGGCGATCCGCGAAACCTTCCCGCCCGCCACGGAGAACTTATAGGTGCGGATCGTCTTGCCTGCCGCCCGCAACTCCAGCGTGTACGCCCCCGGCGTGTTCACCAGCGCCGCCCATTTCACCGGTCCCCCGCCATGCCCCGTCCGCACCTCCGGCCGGAAAAAGTTCCACTGCCCGTCGCTCACCGTGCCTTCCACCAGCCCGATCTGCTTCGCCCCGTTCAGCAGGTGCAGCGTGTACGGGATCTGCTTCTTCGGCGCATACCCGGGAAACTCCCGCGTGCTCAGCCAGATTCCCACCTCCACGTTGTACCCCTTGTCCTCCACCGGCCCGACCAAAAACGCCGCCTTCGACCACGGCCCCGTCCGCACCAGCTCGTTCGACGGGTTGAACGGGTCCCCGCCCTTCTCCGCCGTCACCGCGAACTTGTACGCGCTGATCTCCTTCCCCCCGGCCTCCACCGCCATCGTGTACTCCCCGGCCCCGATCGGTCCGAAGCTCACCTGCCCGTCGGCCGGCTTCAGGTTGCCGAACGCCTGGTGCGGCGGCCACGGCTCGATGATCATCTCCTTCGCCACCACGACGCCCCCGCCGGCCTTCCGGATCACCAGCCGCGCCTTCGATTCCCCCGGCGGCGGAAACAGCACCGGCACCGAGTTCGCCATCATGTAGGTGCCCTGCTGATGGAAGAACCGGATATCGAGAAGAGCGTCCATTGCCACCCGGGTCGGGTACGGCTGCGCCGCCAGCATCCCGGCGGCCAAGGTCAAAAAGAGGAAGTATATACGCATACCCCCCAATCCCGAAAGGCGGCGCCGAAACGGCTCATTTATGGCCCACCGGGCCGCAGCGTACTAGAACTTTCGCCTCGTAACGTCCCGTAACGCGAAAACAAAGGAACCCAACTCCGATCCCCGTAATCGCAACAAAACAAACAAAACTAACCCCCGGTCGCCCGTCGCGCGAGTCCGGCCGCGAATCTCTCGACGTCTATGAGGGCCCTCTCGTGCAGCCCCTCCCCCACCAGCCCGTGCGCCCCCTCCGCGCTCACCCGGTAGACCAGCCGCTTCGCCGACTGCTCCACCACCTCGGCCCGGAACGTGACCTCCGTCCCCAGCAGCGCCGCCGACAGATGCTTCACGTTCACCACCGTCCCCACCGTGTCCCACCCCGCCGGCAGCAGCGGCTTCACCGCGTTCCGCGCCGTCCGCTCCATCCACAGAATCATCCACGGTGTCCCCAGCACCCGCGTCCCCTCATGGCCCAGAAAGGAAATCGCCTCCCCCTCGCTCACCACCAGCCGTTCGCTGTGCGTCACGCCCACCAGGTCCTGCATCTCATTTCCCTCCAAACACCCGTTCGATCTCGTCCCGCTGCGCCGCCGTCAGCATCCGCAGCTTCTCGTTCCGCGACAAAAAATACAGCTTACAGGTCTCTTCCAGCTCCTCCGCCCGGTCCACGGCCTCGCTCATGTTCCGCCCCAGCGCCACCACCCCGTGATTCCGCAGCAGCAGGCAGTTCGACCTCTCCGCCGCCCGTCCAATGACAACCGCCAGATCCTCCGACCCCGGCCGGCAGTACGGCACCACCGCCAGCGGGGCCACCCGCATCAGGTAGTACGGCGTGAACACCGGCAGCGGCTGCGCCTCGTCCAGATCGTCCAGGCACGACAGCAGCACCGACCACGTCGAATGCAGATGCACCAGCGCCAGCGCCCGCTCCCCCGCCGCCGCATACGCCGCCAGGTGAAACGGATATTCTTTCGAGGCTTTGTTCTCATTCAGCGGCTTCCCCGCCAGGTCGATCGCCGCCAGCGAATCCACCGTCGTGTGCCGCAGCGATTGCCCCGTCGGCGTGATCCATACGGTGTCCCCGTCCCGCACGCTCAGGTTCCCGGTCGAACCGAACGCGTACCCCCGCGCATGAAAACTCACCGCAGCGTCGCACAGCGCCGCCAGTTCTTTCTTGATCGCCATCTCAGGTATTCTCCAACGCCTTCCGGAAAAAGTCCGCGCTCCCGAAGTTCCCCGACTTCAAAACCAGCGTCATCGCCGGCCCGTTCACCGGCCGGATCGCCGGCACGCCCGGGTCGATGATCCGCACCACCTCGGCCGCCTCCACGCCCAGCGCCGCCGTCACCGCGCCCGCCGTCTCGCCCCCGGCCACGATCAGCCGCGCCACGTCGTCGGCCAGCGTCGCCGCGATCACCCCGAACAGCGTTTCCAGCTCCTCGGCCACGATCTGCGCGTCCAGCCCCATCGCCTCCCGCTCCTCCGCCGTCGCCGACGACCGCACTACCGCATACCCCTGCTCCCGCATCTGCCGCCGGGCCTCTTTCAACACACGCCCCGTCTCCGCCTCCGGATCCTCGAGCAGCGCCGCCGCGTCGATGCTCGCCTGCGCGCCGCCCAGCGCGTTCAACTGCGCCAGCGTCGCCGCCGAACAGCTCCCGGCCAGAATCAGCGCCGGCCCGCCCTTCCCCGCCGCCTCTTCCCCCTCGCGCTCTTTCATCCAGCCCCGCCGCGCCCACACCCGCGGCAGCGTCATGCCCATCCCGCTCCCGCCCGTCAGCAGCGGCAGGTCCGCGAACACCCCGGCGAGCGCTTCCAGGTCCCGCTGCGTCACCGCGTCGGCCAGCGCGATCTCCACGCCCTCCTTTCGCAACCGGCCCGCTTCTTCCGCCACGTCGCCCACGATCGCCGGCAGCCGCAGCAGCCCCACCTTGCTCGGCGTCTGCCGCGCCAGCCACCGCACCAGGTTCGAATCCGTCATCGGGTTCAGCGGGTGCGTCCGCATCGGCGATTCGGCCAGCGGCACCCCGTCGACGAACAGGTGCCCCATGTACTGGGTCCGCCCGTTCACCGGCAGCGCCGGGATCGCCAGCGTGAACGGTTCGCCCAGCTCGTTCATCAGCGCGTCCGTTACCGGCCCGATGTTTCCCTTCGGTGTCGAATCGAACGTTGAGCAGTATTTGAAGTAAATTTGTCGCGGGTCGTGCGCCCGCAGCCGGTTGAGCGCGTCGCCGCTCATCCGGCACGCATCCGCCGCCGCCACCGCCCGCGATTTCAGGCAAACCACTGTCGCATCACAGTTTCCGGGCACCTCGCCGTCCCCGAAAACCAGCACCGTCCGCGCCCCCGCCTCGTGTAACATCCCCACCAAATCGGTCCCGCCGGTAAAGTCGTCCGCTATGGCTCCGAGAATCATATACCCTCCGGCCACTATAATGACAGTATCAGTGGCAACGATCTACGATGTCGCGAAGCTGGCCCGCGTGTCGACCTACACCGTATCGTGTGTCGTCAACCAATCGGCCCCCGTTAGCCCGGAATTGACCGCCCGTGTGCGAAAAGCGATTGAGGCGCTCGACTACACGCCCAACGCCGTCGCCCGCAGCCTGCAAACGCGCAATACCAAAACCATCGGCATGTTGATTCCCGACATCGCCAACCCCTTTTACGCCCGCGTAGTCCGCGGCGTCGAGGACCGCCTGTCCAAAGACGGCTACTCCCTCCTCCTCGGCAATACTTACAACTCGACCGAAGCGCAGACCCGCTATCTCAATCTCTTCCGTGGCCGCCAGGTGGACGCCATGCTGTTGTTCATCACCTCCGGCTCGGAAAAAGCGCTCGAACGCATCGCCACCGACCGCAGGCCCGTCGTCGCCGTCGGCCGCGTCCCCGACAAGTTCCCCTGCGATACCGTCAGCGCCGACAACGTCACCGGCACCCGTCTCGCCATGGATCACCTGCTCGGCAAAGGCCACCGCCCCGTCGGCATCGTCGCCGGCGAACTCAGCCTCTCGGCCGCGCGCGACCGCGTCACCGGCTGGCGCCAGGCGCTCCGCGCCCGCCGCATCAAGGTCGACGAGAACCTGATCCAGGAAGCCGACTGGACCGAAGAGGGCGGCTACCGGGCCGCGCTTCGCCTGCTCGATCTCTCGCCCGCCCCGACGGCTATCTTCGCCGCCAACTTCCTCATGATGACCGGCATCCTGCGCGCCTGCAAAGAGCGCGGGGTCGCGGTGCCCGCGACGGTCGAGGTCGCCAGTTCCGACGACTCGGAATGGCTCGACGTCTTCTCGCCGCCGATCACCACCGTGGTCCAGCCGAGTTACGAAATGGGCGAGACCGCCGCCGATCTGGCCCTGGCCCGCCTCGCCAAGCCCGACCGTAAGTATCAACAGATCGTCCTCGCCCCCACCCTCCGCGTCCGCGAGTAGGGAATATTGTGGCCCCCCCCTGGTCACTGTTACAGTAAGATTGCGCGTATTTATGGGTCGAGGTATTCGTTGAACCGTCTCTTGTCTCTGTTAGCCGCGGTGTGCGCGCTGTCTCTATTTGCCGACACCCCCGCCGTCCCCATCCCCGCCGATCAGTCCAGCCAGCTTTCCCAGGAAGTGCTCGCGCGGTACTTCGCGGCCGTCAACGCGCAGCTGCCCAAGACGCGCGGCATCGAGATGGACATGAACTTCTCGGCCAAGCTGCCGAAGTTGAAGAAGGAAGGCGTCATGCTCGCCCGGCGCATCGTTTCCTCGCTCGGCAAGATCAGCTTCGTCGTCCGCTCCTTCACCGGGGACAACACGGTCAAGAACTACGTCATCACCAAGTACATGGCCGCTGAGGTCGACACCGCCGAAAAGTCGCTCGACGCCGGCATCAATCCGAAGAACTACAAATTCAAGTACAAGCGCACCGAGGCCTTCAACGGGCGCCCGGTGTACATCTTCGAGTTGAGTCCGCGCAAGAAGCGGCTCGGCCTGTTCAAGGGCGAACTCTGGATCGACCAGGAGACGGCGCTGCCGGTCCGCGAAAGCGGCATCTTCGTCAAGAGCCCGTCGGTCTTCCTCAAGAAAGTGAACTTCGTCCGCACCTACGCCACGGTGAACGGCGCGGCTATCCCGGACCACATCGAGAGCACGGTCGAGTCCCGCATCGCGGGCAAGGCCGAGCTCGACATCCGCTACACCAATATCGGCGCCGAAGGGCCGGCGCAGCCCTAAGATACAATGCCGCCATGAACCGGCGGCAGTTCCTCTCCCTTCTCCCCGGCGCGGCGCTCGGCGCGCAGTCCGCCCCGCGGCGGCCCAACGTGGTCATCCTTCTCGCCGACGACCTCGGTTTCTCCGACGTCGGCTGCTACGGTTCCGAGATCGAGACGCCGCACATCGACGCGCTCGCCGCCGCCGGCACGCGCTTCTCCCGGTTCTACAACTGCGCCCGCTGCTGCCCCACGCGCGCCGCGCTGATGACGGGCGTCTACCCGCACCAGGCCGGCGTCGGCCACATGGTCGACGACTACGGCCGCCCGGGCTACCGCGGCAACCTCAGCCGGGAAACCCCGACCATCGCCGAGACTCTCCGCGCCGCCGGCTACCGCACCGCCATGTCCGGCAAGTGGCACCTGACGCCTTCCGACGGCAACCGCACCAACTGGCCGACGCGCCGGGGCTTCGAGCGATTCTTCGGCACCATCGCCTCCATCCGCAGCTACTACCAGCCGCCGACGCTCGCCGAGCAGGAGACCGACATCCCGTCCACCCCGCCGGACTTCTACTACACCGACGCCATCGCCACGAAGTCCGTCGAATACATCCGCGAGTTCGCGCGCGGCCGCCAGCCGTTCTTCCTCTACACCGCCTTTACCTCACCCCACTGGCCGCTGCACGCGCTCGAGGAGGACATCCGCAAGTTCGAGCAGCGCTACACCGCCGGCTGGGATCGCATCCGCGCCGCCCGCGCCGCGAAGCAGCGCACGCAGGGGCTGCGCTTCGACCTCGCCCCGCGCGCCGAGGAGGTGCCGGCCTGGGATGCCGCGCCCGACAAGGCCTGGCAGATCCGGCGCATGGCCGTCTTCGCCGCCATGGTTCACCGCATGGACCGCAACATCGGCCGCATCGTGGCGGCGCTGCGCGAGACGGGGCAGCTCGACAATACGCTCATCCTGTTCGCCTCCGACAACGGCGGCTGCGCCGAGGAGATGAGCGCCACCATGTCGGCGGCCGAGAAGGCCGCGCGCAAGATGCCGGAGAAGACGCGCGACGGCCGCCCGATCCGCTACGGCAACCTGCCCGCGGTCGCGCCGGGGCCCGAGGACACCTACCAGAGCTATTCGGCCAACTGGGCGCACGTCTCGAACACGCCGTTCCGCCGCTACAAGCACTGGGTGCACGAGGGCGGCATCGCCAGCCCGCTCATCCTGCACTGGCCCGGGCGGATCGGGGCGGGGCAGTGGAACCACCGTCCGAGCCACATGATCGACATCTTCCCGGCGCTGGCCAGGCTGGCCGGGACCGCGCCCGCGAAGCCGGTGGAAGGGGCCGACCTGCTCGCGCCCGCCCCGGCCGGCCGCAAGCTTTACTGGGAACACGAGGGCAATCAGGCGATACTCGACGGGGAATGGAAGCTGGTGCGCGAGCATGGCCGGCCGTGGGAGCTGTTCCACATGGCCACCGACCGCACCGAACTGCGCGATCGCGCCGCGGCCGAGCCGGCGCGCGTGGCCGCCATGGCCCGCGACTGGCAGCAGTGGGCCGATGGCGCCGGTGTGCTTCCCTGGAAGAGTTGGGAGAAAAAATGAACGACGCCCCGCTCAACCTCGCCGCCGCCTTTGCCGCCATCCGGGAACACTGGCGCCCGCGCATCGCGGCGGAATGCAACGGGTCAGTGGTCAAGATCGTCAAGTTTCAGGGCGAGTTCGTGTGGCATACGCACGCGGACACCGACGAGCTTTTCCTCGTGCACAAAGGCTCGATGACCATCCGGTTCCGCCACCGCGACGTACGGCTCCAGGCCGGCGAACTGTTCGTGATCCCGCGCGGCGTCGAACACATCACCGTCGCCGACGAAGAATGCGAGGCGCTGCTGTTCGAAGCCGCCGGAACGCGCAACACCGGCGACGTGGTCGATGCGGCACGGACGGCAACCGTCGAGCCGCCCGCCTAGTGCGCGAAGTAGATCGCGAGCGGGCCGCCGGCGATGGTGAAGGTCAGCAGCAGGGCGGTCCCGACGTGCTCATCGACGAACGCCCGCCGCGCCAGGGCTAAATTGATCAATGCAAACACCGGGATGGTCAGCAGCAGATCCAGCCGCACCCACTCCTGCTTCGGCTGAAAGATATACGACATTTCATTGAACGCGATCAGGGTGTTCAGAAACGCCACCACCCAGATCCACAGTTTTCCAGCCGATTGCGCCACCATAAGCGATGCGGCGGCGCCCACCCCGAACACGGCTACCAATGGAAGGATCATCCCGTATCTGATTAAACGTCTTTTTTCGCCATTCAGCAATCGGCTTTAACCATTAGGCCGCCTGACCCTTGCCGGGCTATTTGAGAACACCGTACCCTTTACAATAGATAGATATGCGTACGCTCTTCCTGAATCCGCCGTCATTCGAAGGATTTGATGGCGGCGCCAGCTCCCGCTGGCCCGCATCGCGCGAGATCGAGTCCTACTGGTACCCCGTGTGGCTCGCCTATCCCGCCGGCATGCTGCCGGATTCGAAGTTGCTCGACGCGCCGCCGCATAAGGTCTCGATCGAACAGACCGTGGCGATGGCGAAGGACTTCGAACTCCTCGTCCTGTTCACGTCGACGCCCGGCTTCCACGTCGACGTGAAGATGGCGTCGATGATGAAGGACGTCAACCCGAAGCTGAAGGTCTGCTTTGTCGGGCCGCCGGTGACGGTGGAGCCGGAAAAGTGCCTGCGCACCTCCAAGGCGATCGATTTCGTCGTCCGCAAGGAGTTCGACCACCAGATCGTGGCCTATGCCAACGGCAAGCCGCTTGAGGAGATCCCGGGCGTCTCGTTCCGGAAGGGCGACGGCTTCTGGCATAACCCCGACGCGCCGGTGATCGAGGACCTCGACTCGCTGCCCTGGGCCTCGAAGGTCTACAAGCGCGACCTCGATTTCACGCGCTACAACGTTCCGTTCCTGAAGAACCCGTTCGTCTCCATCTACACCTCGCGGGGCTGTCCGGCGCAGTGCACCTTCTGCCTGTGGCCGCAGACGCACTCGGGCCACCGCTGGCGGCTGCGTTCGATCGCCGATGTCGTCAACGAAGTGAAGTGGATTAAAGACAACTTCCCCGGCATTCAGGAAGTCTTCTTCGACGACGATACGTTCAATTACAAGAAAGAACGCACGATCGAGCTTTGCAAGGAACTGGCCAAGGTCGGGATGACGTGGTCCTGCACGTCGCGCGTCACCACCGACTACGACACGCTGGCCGCGATGAAGGACGCCGGCGGGCGGCTGATGATCGTCGGCTACGAGTCCGGCGACCCGCAGATCCTGAAGAACATCAAGAAGGGCGCCAACGTGGAAATGGCGCGCCGCTTCACGCAGAACGCCCACAAGCTCGGCCTCAAGATCCACGCCGACTTCATCGTCGGCCTCCCC
>CAYMTH010000100.1:0-11115 GCA_964393235.1 uncultured Solibacteraceae bacterium
GGCAGCTCCATGACCGTGGGCCGGCCCTCGGGGTCGCTAACCGTGGCGACGCAGCCCACGGGCTTGTTCAGCGCGATGTAGACGAACTCCTTGGGCGGGTGGAGGAGCTTGCCGTCCACCTTGATGTGGTCGACGCCGAACTCGGCCTTGGTGCCGAGCTCGGTGACCACTTTCCCGTTGAGCGTCACGCGCCCCTGCAGAATGAGTTCTTCCGCCTTGCGGCGGCTGGCGACGCCGGCGCTCGAGATGATTTTCTGTAGCCGTTCCGGCATGTTTGGACTCCTTATGCTTCGGCGGCGGTGTCGACCGGCGCCGGCTTCTCCGGCTCCGGTTCGGGCGCGGCTTCGGGTTCCGCCGCGGGCTCGGCCGGTTCAGCGGCGGGCTCTTCGGTCGGAGCCTCGGCGGGCAATTCCGCGGGTGTTTCGGACGGCGCTTCCGCCGGGGCCGTTTCGGTCGATTCGACCGGCCCGGGCTCCGTCGCGGGCGTTTCCGCGGCCGCCTCGGCCGCCGACGCCGGACCTTCCACGATGTCGTCCTCGCTGAAGGCGAGACGCCGCAGCTCTTCGAATTCCTTGAGCGTCGGAAGTTCGTTCACGCTCTTCAGCCCGAACTGCACCAGGAACTCTTTCGTGGTCTTGTACAGGATCGGCTTGCCGATTACGTTCTTGCGCCCGGCCGTAGTGATCAGCTTCCGGTCGAGCAGCGTCTTCAGCACGCCCGCGCCCTGCACGCCGCGGATCTCCATGATCTCCGGCGCCGTGATGGGCTGCTTGTAGGCGATGACGGCCAGCGTCTCGAGCGCCGCGCCGGTGAGCTTCAACGACGGCTTCAGGTTCTTGACGAACTGCCGCACCGAGTCGTGGTGCTCGGGCTTGGTGGCCATCTTGTAGCCGCCGGCGATCTCGCGGATCTGCAGCCCTCGCTCCGGACGCGCGTACTCTTCGACCAGTTCGGCCAGCGCCTTGTCGACCCGCTCCTGCTTCTGCTGCAGCGCCTGCGCGATCTGCTTGGCTTCCAGCGGTTCGTCGGTGATGTAGATGACGGCCTCGATGACGGCGCGCAGTTCGACGTCGGTGAACTCCATCGGCGCGGGCGGCGGCTCTTCTTCGATTTCTTCTTCTTCGACCGGCGCGGACTCTTCGACGGCTGCGGGCGCCTCTTCTGTCGCGGGCGCGTCCTCTTCCGCAGCGGCCGGAGCGTCTTCCGCCGCCACAGCCTCGGCGGGCTGCTCCTCGGCCGGCGCTTCGCTAACCTGACCCTCCGGCGCCGGCGCCTCTTCTACAGGCGCTTCCGCCGCCGGCGTCTCTTCCGCCGCCGGCGCGCTCTCGGTCAACGCCTCATCCTCCGCCGGGCGAGGCGGTTGCTGATCTTCCGGTTCCATCGCTTACTTGTATTCCTCTTCCAGCCGGGCCACGGACTCGTTGCTCGCGGCGAATTCGTCAAATCCCGAGTGCTTCGCCAGCCCGATCTCGCCGAACGCTTCCCGCTGCACCAGCCGGATCGCCTGGTTCTTCACCATCTCCAGAATGGCCAGAAACAGCACGATCATCGCCGTGCGCGTCTTCTGCCGCTCAAACAGCTCGGAGGCCGATATCGATTCGCCCTTCCGCGTCCGCTCGAGCACCCGGCGCAGCATGTGGATCATGTCCGGCACCGTGACGTCTTCCTTGGCCACCTCGAACTGCGGCCGGTTCTTGGCCCGTTCGAGCACCTTCTGCAGCGTCTGCACCAGGTCGAACAGCGTCACCTGCAGCCCCGGCTCCTCGTCCTCGTTGAGGAACTCCTTCATCGCCGGGTTCGACCACGCCGCCTCTTCGAGCAGCCGCTTCTGCTGCAGCATCTCGGCCGCGTTCTTGAACCGTTCGTGCTCCAGCAGCCGTTCCACCAGCTCCTGGCGCGGGTCCTCCTGCGGGTCCATCTTCTCGAGTTCCGGATCCCGCGGCAGCAGCACCTTGGACTTGATGTGGATCAGCGTCGCGGCCATGTACACGAATTCCGCGCCCAACTCCATGTCCAGGTCCATCGCCTTTTGCACGTATTCCAGGTACTGCGACGTGATCTTGGCGATCGGAATGTCGTGGATGTTGATCTGTTGCTTGCGAATCAGGTCCAGCAGAAGATCCAGCGGACCTTCGTACTGATCCAGATGTACGTGGAGCGGCGACGACACTATCTATCAGGATAGCACTCGGCCCCCCGCCCCCATCAGGGCTTGGCGGCCGGCTTCCGCGTCCACTCCGTGATCCAGTCCAGGAAGTTCCGGTGCCAGACCACGCTGTTCTGCGGCTTCAAAATCCAGTGCCCCTCGTCGGGGAACAGCAGAAGCTTCGACGGCACTTTCTTCATCTGCAGCGCCGTGAACAGCTGCAGCCCCTGGCCCACCGGCACGCGGTAGTCCAACTCGCCGTGGATCACCAGCGTCGGCGTCTGGAAGTTGTTCACAAAATAGCTCGGCGACCACTTCGAGTAGCTCTCCGGGTTGTCCCACGGCATCCCGCGGAACTCCCAGTTCGGGAACCACAGCTCCTCGGTCTCGCCCGCCATCGACCGCAGGTCGTACACGCCCGCGTGGCTCACCAGCGCCTTGAACCGCGTCGAATGGCCCAGCAGCCAGTTCACCATGTAGCCGCCAAAACTGCCGCCCGCGGCCACGAACCGCTCGCCGTCGGCCCACGGCTGCGCCGCCACCGCGTCCACCGTCGCCAGGATGTCCTCGTAGACCTTCCCGCCCCAGTCGTTGTTGATCTCATCGGTGAACTTCTGCCCGTACCCGGTCGACCCGCGCGGGTTCGGCATCACCACCACGAACCCCTGCGCCGCGAAGATCTGCGGGTTCCAGCGGTAGCTCCACGACTCGTGCCACGCGCTCTGCGGCCCGCCGTGGATGAAGAACAGCACCGGGTACTTCTGCGCCGGATCGAACCCGGCCGGCTTCAGCACGAAGCTGTGCACCTTGGCGCCCTCGGCCCCGTTGGCCGTGAAGTCCTCGAACGCCGGCAGCGTCAACCCGCCCAGCACCTCGTTGTTCAACTTCGTCATCGGCACCGGCTTGCTGTCGCCCGAGTTCACCTTGAAGATCTCCACCGGCCGCGACCCCGTCTGCATCGTGTAGATCATCGTCTTGCCGTCCGGCGTCAACTGCACGTCGTCGTAGGTCGCGCTGCCCGACACGATCGACCGCGCCCCGCCCGCCCCGTTGATCGCGAACATCTGGATCCCCTGCCGCCCCCGGTCCTCCACGGTAAAGAAAATCCGCGTCGAATCCGGCGACCACGTCACGCTCTGCACGCTGCGGTCGAGCGTCTCCGTCAGGTCCCGTACGCGCCCTTCCTTCCGCTTGATGGCGAACAGCCGCCAGCGGTCGCTCTCGTAGCCGGCCGTCTTCTGCCCGCGCCACGCGATCCACTGCCCGTCGGGCGAATACACCGGCCCCACGTCGGCGCCCGGCGTCACCGTGATCTTCTGCGGCTCACCGCCGTCGGGCGATACCGTCCACAGGTCGGAGTTCGTCGACAGCGCCTGGTCCGCCTCGCCGTTCATCACGTAGCAGACCTCCTTGCCGTCGGGCGAAACCGCGTAGCCGTCCTGCCCGCCGAGCGAGAACGTCGGCACGTCGAACTTGCCCGGCGTCAGGTCCTTCACCTCGCCCGTTTCGAGCGTGACCATCATCAGGTGGCTGCGCCGCTTCGAGCTCCACTGGTTCCAATGCCGGTACAGCAGCGACGTGTACACCCGCGCCTTCGACTTCGATTCCTGCTCTTCCTTCAGCGCCTTGGCGTTGCACGCCTCGTCGTTGCACTCCGGGTAGACCTCGCTCAGAAACAGCAGCCGCTTGCCGTCGGGGAAGAACGTCACGCCGCTGGCCTCGGTGGCGAGCTTCGTCACCTGCTTCTGCCCGCTGCCGTCGGCGTTCATCATCCAGATCTGCGAGCCGCCGCCCCGCGTCGAAACGAACGCGATCTTCGACGAATCGGGCGCCCAGCGCGGGCGGTCGTTGGACCCTTCCGCCGTCAGCGCGCGCGGCGTCCCGCCATCGAGCGGCACCATGTAGATCTGCGTCACGCGCCTGTTGGCCGCCAGGTCCACGGTCTGCGCCGCGAACGCCAGCGTCTTGCCGTCGGGAGAAAGTTGCGGGTCCGAGATGCGCTTGATCCGCATCATCGTCTCGATGTCCAAACCGGGCGCGGCCACCAGCGGCGCCGCGCAAAGAAGGCAAATCAGCCAAAACCGCAGCATATCTTGATTGTAGATGAGGCTCCGGCCGCGGGTGTTACCGAAGAAAAAAGAGGGCGCGGCCAAGTGCGTCCCGCCGCGCCCTTTGCTCTGGCAACGGACAGACTGTTAGCGGCGTCCCGGCCCGCCCCCCGCGCCCCCGCCGCGCTGTTCGAAGCTGTCGTACTTCGCCTTCTGGTCGGCTGTCAGCCAGGCGTAGAACTTCGCCTCCGCCTTGGCGCGGATCGCGGTCAACTGGCCGTGCACGGTGCCCACCGCCGCCGCCAGGCGGTCCAGGTCGGCGTCCGGCTTATTGGCCTTCACTGCCGTCTCCAGCGCGTCCTGCGCCGAGGTCAACGCCCCGCGCGCCGTCGTCGCCGCTGTCTCGGCCGCGTCGAAAATCGTCTTCGCCTGCGCCTTCTGCGCGCCGACGCGCTCCAGGTAGCCGGCCAGGAAATCCAGCCGGTTCTCGCCCGGAACGCGGAAGTCATCCGCCAGCGCCGGCAGCGCGGCGCACAGGGCAACGGCGGCAAGGGCAAATCGTCTGTTCATCATGTGGTTTGTACAACCTCCTGCTCTTTCCAACGCGCCCCGCCCCGGCCCCGTTGCGGCGCCGTGGCAAAGCCTTCTTTACACATCGCCGCAGGCGAATTGATACCCCTCGCCGCGCGCCGTCAGCACGTGGCGAGGCTCGTGCGGATGGTCCTCCAGCTTCTGCCGCAGCGTGGCCACATGCACGTCCACCGTGCGCGTGTTGGTCGATTGATAGCCCCACACTTCGTTCAACAGCTCCTGCCGCGAAACCACCAGCCCGCGCCGCGCGATCAGGTACCGCAGCAGCACCAGCTCCTTCGTCGTCAGCTCCACCGCCCGCCCCGCCTTCGTCGCCCGGCCGCGGTAGAAGTCCACGTGCACGTCGCCGAAGCGGAACTCGATCAGGATCCCCGCGTGCCCCTGCGTCCGCCGCAGCAGCGCGCCGATCCGCGCCAGCAGCTCCGGCACGTGAAACGGCTTGGTCACGTAGTCGTCGGCGCCCATGCGCAGCCCGCGGATCTTGTCGTCGGCCGTCGTCCGCGCCGTCAGCATCAGGATCGGCACGTCCACGCCCCGCCGCCGCAGTTCGTCGCATACGGCGAACCCGTCCTGCCCGGGCAGCCCGACGTCGAGCAGCGCCAGCGCGAACGGCCGCGCCGTCGCCACCCGCACCGCCGCCGTTCCGTCCCCGGCATGCTCGGTTTCAAAGCCCTCGGCGTGCAGGGCGTCCTGCAATACGACCGCCACGTTCGGGTCGTCTTCCACGATGAGAATTCGTTGGTTTGGCATGGTCCTGCACCCTCAGACGCGCCCCGCGGCGCCCAGCGCGTTAAGCCCGTGGAAAACCTCTGTTAAGAAGGTTAAGCTGTGTCCCGCGGGTCTATCCAAACGGCCCGTTCGCCCGTACTCTCAAGGTATGAAGAACGCCGCGCATCGCTGGTTTTCGGTCCTCACCTGGTTCGGTATCGCGCTCGGCGTGCTGCTGCTCGGCAACTCCATCGCCAACTACCGTTGGGTCTCGCAGCGCATCGTCGTCGACCAGGTTCGCAAAGACCTCTCCGCCCAGGCCGTCGCCATCGAAAAGCTCCTCGCCGCCGCCCGCCCGCAGTCCCGCGCCGAGGCCGTCGAGATCCTCGAACAGGTCCGCGCCACCGCCCCGGGCCGCATCGCCTGGATCCAGGTGCGCGACAGCCGCGACACCATGCTCGCCGCCGCCGGCCTCGACGTCGAGCCCACCTTCCGCGCCGACTTCATCCGCTCCCGCCTGCGCGACCGTCAGCCGGTCTTTGAAACCCGCGGCGCCGGCGACACCCGCGTCCTCGTCGAAGCCTTCCCGCTCCGCATCAACGGCGTCTCTCGCTCCACCGCCATCCGCCTCGCCTCCTTCGAGCCCGCCGCGGCCGCCGCCGCCCGCCCCGCCTTCGGCGTCGTCGAAATCGCCGGCTACATGAACGGCGCCGGCAACCTCTGGGCGCTGCAGCGCAACCTGATCATCAACTCCTCCGCCGCCCTCGCCCTCCTCGGCGCCCTCGCGCTCATGCGAGTCCGCTTCAAGGCCTACCTCGAAGGCCTCTACCTCGCCCGCCAGCTCGAAAACGCCCGCGAAGTCCAGCGCAACCTCCTGCCCGCCTCCCGCCAGGACCGCGGCGACTTCGCCATCGCCGGCGACTCCGCCCCCGCCTCCGAACTGAACGGCGACTTCTACGACGTCTTCCAGGTCCGCGGCAACGGCACTGCCTTCGTCGTCGCCGACGTCGCCGGCAAAGGCCTCCCCGCCGCCATGCTGACCAGCGTGCTGCAGGGCGCCGTGCGCTCTTCCAACTGGGCCGGCTCCGGCCGCCGCCACGTCGAATCCACCCGCCAGATCAACCAGCTGCTATGCGAACGCGCCTCCGGCGAGCGCTACGCCTCGATGTTCTGGGGCTACTTCGCGCCGGAGTCGAACACGCTCCGCTACGTCAACGCCGGCCACCTGCCGCCGCTGCTCTTCTCCGCCGCCGCCCCCGCGCGGCCCCACCGGCTCACCTCCGGCGGCCCCGTCCTCGGCCTGCTCGGCGCCGCGCGCTTCGAACAGGGCGAACGCGCCTTCGAAGCCGGCGACCTGCTGGTGCTCTACTCCGACGGCATCCTCGAAGCCGCCAACGCCGCCGACGAGCAGTTCGGCGAGGAGCGCATCGCCGCCGTCGTCAACGCCCACTTCCACTGCGACGCTGAAGAGATCCGCAACCGCATCCTCGACGCCGTCCGCGCCTTTACCGGCGACGTCGCCGCCGCCGACGATCAGACGCTCCTCGTCATCCGCAAAGCCTAGTGCGATACGCTGGCGGGACGATGCTTTCCCGCCGCGCCTTCCTGCGCGCCTCGCGCGCCGCCCTCGCCGCCGCCCCCGCCCGCCGGTCCAACCTGCTGCTCATCCTCGCCGACGACCTCGGCTTCTCCGACCTCGGCTGCTTCGGCGGCGAAACCGAGACGCCGAACCTCGACCGCCTCGCTGCCAACGGCCTGCGCTTCTCGCAGATGTACTCCACCGCCCGCTGCATGCCCTCGCGCGGCGTGTTGATGACCGGCTACTACGCCCAGCAGTCGGGCTTCGAACAAGCCGCCAACGTCAAGCCGCCCGCCTGGATCCGCTACACCCCGCAGTACCTCGCCGCCCAAGGCTACCGCTGCTATCACTCCGGCAAATGGCACGTGCCCGCTCCGCCCGTCGCCGTCGCCGGCTTTCATCAGTCCTACTTCCTCGCCGACCAGAACCGCTTCTTCTCCCCGCAGCAGCACTCGCTCAATGACAAGCGGCTGCCGCCCGTCAAACGCACCGACGGCTACTACGCCACCACCGCCATCGCCGATCATGCCCTCAACTGGCTCACCGCGCACCAGCGCGACCACGCCGCCTCGCCCTTCTTCCTCTACCTAGCCTTCACCGCGCCGCACTTCCCGCTCCACGCTCTGCAGAAGGACATCGACCGCTTCCAGGGCAAGTACGACGCCGGCTGGGACGTCATCCGCCAGGCCCGCTCCGAGCGCGCCGTCGCGCGCGGCGTCGTCAAGTGCAAGCCCGCCCCGCTCGAGCCCGAGGTCTGGCCGCCGTGGAATACGAAGGATGCCGAACTGCTCCAGCAGGTGGGCCCCGGCGAGGTCGCCCGCGCCGTGCCGTGGAACTCCCTCACCCCCGAACAGAAGAAGTTCCAGGCGCAGAAAATGGCCATCCACGCCGCGATGATCTATCGCATGGATCTGGAGATTGGCCGCGTGCTCGACCAGGTGAAGGCCATGGGCGCGCTCGATGATACGGTCATCTTGTTCCTCTCCGACAACGGCGCCAGCGCCGAGCAGTTGATCCGCGCCGACGGCCACGTCACCGGTTCCGCGCCCGGCTCGGCGGACTCCCATCTCGGCCTCGGCCCCGGCTGGTCGAGCGCGGCCAACGCCCCCTTCCGCCTGCACAAAAGCTGGGTCCACGAGGGCGGCATCTCCTCCCCGTGCATCGTCCACTGGCCCGCCGGCATCGCCGCCCGCGGCCAGGTGCGCCACACGCCCGCGCACTTCATTGACCTCTTGCCGACGCTCGTCGATCTCGCCGGCGGCGCGGCTCCGCCCACGCCCGGCAAGAGCCTCGTCCCCGCCTTTGCGAGGGACAAGGCGATCCCGCGCGAGGCGCTCTTCTTCCATCACCTCGACAACCGCGCCATCCGCGTCGGCGATTGGAAACTCGTGTCAAACGGCAAAGGCCCGTGGGAACTTTACAACCTGAAGACGGACCGCGGCGAGACGACGAATCTCGCCGCCCGCCAGCCGGCGCGGGTCAAAGAGCTTGCTGCTCATTTGGAACGGCTGAGCGCCGATTTCGCCGCTCAGCGCGCCCGCTGACCGTCTCCCCCCTCCGGGGACATGCTTTAGCGTGTCCCCGCGCGAGAACCCCGCCCCTTCCAACCGCTCACCCCACCCGCTGCCCCTTCTTCACCGTCTCCTTCTTCGTCTCCGGATCGTAGCGGCGCACGGTGTAGACGCCCGGCGCGGGCACCGTCGGCGTAAACGTCCCGGCCGGCGGCCGCCACGCATAAACCACCTCGCCGGTCGCCTCATCGATCACCTCGACCACCTGCCCCCCCTCCACCGGCTCAAGCCGGAAAGCCGTCTTCGGCAACCCGTTGTCCGTCTGGTGGATCTTCACCGGCCAGCCCGGATACGGCTTCGCGCCGGGCCGCGCGACGTCCTCCCAATACGGCCAGTTGGTGAGCGTGATCACGCGCGTGTCCCGGTCGATCTCGATGGTGCCGAAGCCGCACGCGCGGTCGAGCAGATCCGCGGGCTCCCGCCCGAACTTCTGCGGGTTGGCCACCGAGTAGACCGTGATTTTGTTGCCGAACGCGTCCGTGTACTCGCCCGTGTTGCGCGGGCTGTGCGGCAGCGGATTGCGCCCCGGTTCGGCCGGGTACCAGCGCCGCGGGAAGATGTTGGAGATGGCCGGCGTGCAGATGGCGAAGGCGCCGTCGTTCCAGGTGTCGATGCCGTACTGCACCGTGCTCGCCAGGTGCTGGTCGCCCGCGATGTGGAACGCCAGCCCCTTCCGCAGCGAGCGCAGCGCGTGGTTCCGCCGCTTCTGCGGCCACGCGTTTGAGTCGTGGTCCATCGTCTTCTTCTCGCCCTCGGCGTAGCCCCCGAGCGGCTCCACGGGCAGCTTCGACGTGACCGAGTCGGTGGTCGCCGGCGGCGGCAGCGTCGCCAGATTGCAGAAGATCGTGGCCGTCACCGCGGCCTTGATGAACGTGCCGCCGGACCAGTCCCGCGCCCACTCGTCGAGGAACTTCTCCTGCCGGTCGCCCAGCAGGCTGGGCCCGTCGATGTTGCCGTCGGTGGCCGCGTTCCAATCGACGTTCTGCGGCCAGCCGTTGACGATCCGCGCCTTCGGCATCCATTCCTTCGGCGCCGACTTCCACTTCCGGTCCTCCAGCACCGCGAAGCTCATGCCTCCCCACTGCAGGTGGCAGTAGTGCACCGTGATCCCCTGTTCCACCGGCCGCGCGTCGGGCGGGTCCGGCATATGACAGGTCTGCGTGCGCTGCACCATGTTCACCCAGTCGGCCGGCATCTTGTAGCCGCCCGAGTCCTGCCAGGCCTGCACCGTCGCCGCCTTCTCCGCCTTGCGGCCGGCGCACCCCCAGAGGTTGCCGTGGTAGACGTCGTGGTCGTCGGGCAGGCACACGCACGGGATGTCCCGCGTCAGTTCGCCCCAGCTCCAGCCGAACAGAAACCACTTGCGCAGGTAGTCCAGCCGCGCCGCCGCCGGCGGCTCGATCTGGTTGCCGTAGTCGCCCGAACGCTCGTAGATCTGGTCGCCCGTGAAGAACAGCACGTCGGGCTTCAGGTGCTTCAGGTTCGCGGCGATCTGCAGGTGCGGGAAGCCGATGTCGTTCTGGCAGGTCAGCGCGCCGATGACGAGCTTATTCTTCTCGTGCGGGTTATGCGCGACCGTCCCGGCCAGCGTGTGCCGCCGGCCGTCGTGCGCCATCACCACGCGGTAGGGCGTGTCCTTGGTGTCGTCCCAGTTCTCCACCCGGAACAGCGCCGTGGCCGACGCCGGCTCGACCGGCGCCTTCGCCACCGTGCGCCACGCCGCGCCTCGGCGGACCTGCAACTCGGCCGTATGCGTCCCGGCCTCGAGCGGCGCGCACTGCACGCTCATCTTCAGCGTCCGGCGCGTCACCGTGTATTGATTGAACAGCAGCGGCCCTAACGCCCGCTCGTCGTGTTTCTTCACCCCGGGCCCGGCGAGCGAAAGGTTGCGAAACCAGTAGCGAACGTTGCCCTGGCGCGCGATATTGCGCCTCGGCGGCGTCTTGGTGATCGGTCCCGCATGGCAAACCAGCCCGATTCCGCCCTCGACCGTCCGGTTAGTTTCTATTTTCCCGAGCTCTTTTCCGGTTTGGTCCAGCGCCCGCAGCGTCAGCGCCCCGGCCTTCTGGGTTAGTTCCAGAACGAGGTCCCCGGCCGGCACGCGCGGCGCCCCGGCCCCCGGCGCCCCGATGAACAGCCGGCCGTCGGTGGTCACCCCGCAGTCGACCCCGGCGCCCCGGAGCGCCGTGTCCCGGTAGTCCTTCCAGTAGCCCCCGGTTCCCGCGCGGATGCCCGCGAACCCGGCCCCTTCGGCGGCGATCGGGCCCAGTTCCACCCGGACCGTGAACTCGCCCCCGACCGTCCGGGTCAGCAGGCTGACGTTCCGGTCGCCCCCCGATACGGTGCACTCGATGCGGCCCGCGGCCAGTTGCCAGTCCTGCAGCGGATTGGACCAGAAGTCGCCCGAAATCCAGGGGCGGGTGACGGCGGCGGGAAGGGCGGGGGACCAGGCGCCGGCGGCCTGTCCCGCGA